>NZ_CP047029.1:300000-600000 GCF_009796805.1 Algibacter sp. L1A34
ATTGTCGATTATATTAAATTGAACAACAGTATTTATATTTTTCTGTAGTAATTATTTTAACTTCCTTAAAACCAAAAAATGTTTCATGGTAAATTGTGATTCCTTTTTCTTTAAATACAGATTGTAACTCATAAAAAGTATCTTTTTCTCCTTGTCTTTGATAATCATCAAATATAATTACGAATTCATGACCTAGACTTATTCCTTTAACAATAGAGACTATATCATATCTTGAAAATCTTGGACTACCATGTGGTCCATCTACAACATATAAATCATAGTCGTTTTCAATTTTAGGTTCTAAATTCTCATAAATTTTTACTGGAAATTCATGAATATTTTTTTCAATTATAGAACAAATTTCTATTTTAGACCTTTTAGATAATAAAAACTGTCTTTCAAAAGCAGAAGCCCAACTTTTATCTTGTTCGATTATTAAATGATTAGAATTTGCTAAATAAGTATCTAAATAAGTAGAAATAAATTTTGATGATTCGCCTAAGCCCAATTCTAATATATTTAGTGGTTTATAGTCTTTTAAAACTCTATTTAATATATAAAAAAAGGTGTAATTACCTGCCCATCTACCTATATTTAAAGACAGGTCTTTAATGCCTTCTTGACCTCTAATACTATCGTGATATATTTGAGCCCATTCTAACTCTTTAAGATATTTTACTTGCGTTTCTTGGAATGCTCTGTTCTCTCTAATTAATTTTCTTATTTTATTAATCATAACTCATTTGAGACTTTAAAATTAAACAAAGCTTTACTTTGGTTTGTAGATACTAATGCTCCATTACCATAATAATTTCCTTCTTCTACTTCAAACGAAAAAGCATTTTGAATCCAATCCGTAATTTCCTTTTTTACAGTTATGTAGGTTGTTACATAATAAAAACCTTTATTAAGATTCAATTTATCAATACTAAAAACTAACTCATTCACAACTTCATCATCTTTCCCAAAATCGATTAAACTAGTACTTAGCCAAGCTATTCTTTGCCCAAGATTATCATCAATTCTTAAATCCATTTGTACATCTACAAGTTTAGCTTCAATAGGGTTATTTAAGCTAAAAAGCATTTTAAATGATTCTCCTGTTTGAGGTTTTACTTTTACATTTTTTCCGTGCGTAAAAACTTCTTTTATTTGTAATTTACCATTACCTTTTCTATCATTAAACGCTGTCACCTTTGATTCTGTAACAGTTCCATCAAGATAAAACTCAACAGCTTCTTCCACACCTCCTTCGAATTCTGTTTTTCCGTTTTTTAAAACTAGAGCTCTTGTACACAAACTTTTCACAGCTGCCATATTATGACTAACAAACAAAACAGTTCGACCATCACCACGAGAAATATCTTGCATCTTACCAATTGCTTTCTTTTGAAACTCTGCATCACCAACTGCTAATACCTCATCAATAACCAATATTTCTGGCTCTAAAAAGGCTGCTACAGCAAATGCTAAACGCACCGTCATACCAGAACTATAGCGTTTTACAGGTGTATCTATATACCGTTGACACCCTGAGAATTCGATAATTTCGTCTATTTTTGCAGTAATTTCCTTTTTGGTCATTCCTAAAATAGCGCCGTTTAAAAAGATGTTTTCACGCCCTGTCATTTCTCCATGAAAACCTGTACCAACTTCTAACAAAGAGGCTATGCGCCCTCTAGTTTTAATCTCTCCTGTGGTTGGGCCTGTAACTTTAGATAGTATTTTTAAAAGCGTCGATTTACCTGCTCCATTTTTACCTATAATACCTAAAACTTCTCCACGTTTTACTTCAAAATTTATATCTTGTAATGCCCAAACATACTCACTAGAACCTTTGGTGCTACGATCGTTACTTTCGCCTATTTTTAAATATGGGTCTTCTTTACCACGTATACGGTTCCACCAGCGATTTAAATCGTGACTTATAGTTCCAGTACCTACAATACCTAAACGGTATTGCTTAGATATGTTCTCGGCTTTTAATATAATGTCCGTTTTACCTACCATGACGCGTTTTTAAAAAAATCAACAATTTTTTGAGAAGCATCTCCATCTCCATAAGGATTGACAGCAGAATTTGTCTGTTTTATTTTAGATAAAATTTGTTGAGCTTTACTAACAATAAGATCTTGATCAGTTCCTACTAAAAACGAACAACCGGAATCCACCCCTTCTTGTCTTTCCGTAACCGACCTAGTCACTAAAACAGGGACTCCAAAAGTTGGCGCCTCTTCTTGAACACCTCCAGAGTCTGAAATTATTAAGTGTGCTTTTTTCATTAACCAAATAAATGTTGGATAATCTAATGGTGCTACTAAATGCACATTTGATACATTAGATAGTCTTTTATAAACCACTTCTTGCACGTTAGGATTAAGGTGCACTGGAAAAACAATCTCTACCGTATTATCCTTAGATATTTCTACTAAGGCATTACAAATAGATTCGAAACCTTCTCCAAAATTTTCTCTTCTATGTCCCGTTACTAAAATTATTTTTTTATCAAAATTGATAGCTTCTTTTAAATTTTCAATAACCGGTGTATTAAATCCTTGATCTAAGATATCACCAGTCATTTTTAAAGCATCAATAACAGTATTACCCGTAACTATTATTGTATTTGAAATCACTCCTTCTTTTAAAAGGTTTTGACCAGCACTTCTCCCTGGCGCAAAATGAAAATCTGCTAATCTACCGGTTAATTGTCTATTCATTTCTTCAGGAAAAGGAGACCACTTATTATATGTTCTCAATCCTGCTTCAACATGTGCTATCTTGATTTTTCTATTAAAAGCTGCCAAAGCAATGATGCTAGAAGTTGTAGTATCTCCGTGTACTAAAACAAGATCTATTTTGTTTTCACTAAATATTTTATCAATATCCTCTAAAATTCTTGAACTTAACTTATTTAACGTCTGATTTGGCGTCATTAAGTCTAAATCAAAATCTGGTTTCATTTTGAAAAAATCCAATACTTGATCCAATAAATCTCGATGTTGCGCTGTCACGCAAAGTTTTGTATTATAACCTGATTTTAAAAACTTAAAATATACTGGAGCCATTTTTATAGCTTCAGGTCTTGTTCCTATACAAATTAAAACATTTTTATTGTCGTTCATATCTTTAAAATAGCTTATCTAAACCGTATCAATAAACGTTTTTTCAGTTTTATTAAAAATTATTAATCCCAATAAAAATACGATTACACTAATACTTCCAGCGTATATAAAATTAATTATTGAAAATGCTCCAACACCTAAAGTCATATATCTAAACAACTCTATAATAGTAGTCATAGGATTACATTCTACTAACCAAGCATACTCAGGTAATCGCGCTTTAAAATAAGATAATGGATACATTACTGCCGAGCCGTACATCAATAACTGTACACCAAAACTAACCAAGAAAGTTAAGTCACGATACTTGGTAGTCAATGATGATAAAATCATTCCAAAACCTAAACCAAACAAGCCCATAAATACTATTAATAAAGGAAGTAACACTATTGCTAATTGTGGTGAAGCAGTTACACCTTGATTTGTAAAATACACATAATAGATATAAAACACTAGTAATACCAATAACTGAATACTAAACTTTAATAAATTTGAAAACACCACAGATAATGGGGTAATCACTCTAGGAAAGTAGACTTTACCAAAAATGCCTTGATTGGCTTTAAACGTATTACTAGTACCTGTTAAACACGCACTAAAATAGTTCCAAGACGTTATTCCTGCCAAATTGAATAAAAATGGAGGCACGCCTTCTCCTGTTGGAATAGCTGCTAAATTGTTAAATATTAGGGTGAAAATTACAGACGTAAACAAGGGCTGAATAAAAAACCACAAAGGCCCTAATATGGTTTGTTTATAAACCGTTATAATATCACGCTTGACAAATAAAAACAACAAATCACGATAGCTCCAAATTTCTTTAAGATTTAGATCTATTATTTTCTTCTTAGGTGAAATTGTATAAAGCCAGTCGTTATTTTCCACTTTCTAATTAAATTATGTTATTAAGAGCTTAAATTAGAAATATTCACTAATTAAATATTAGTCTACTTTTTAAATTTAGAGATAAGATTATTAAAAAAACCTTTCTTCTCAACTACATCATGATAACCATTCGCATAATCACCATATCCATAGCCGTAGCCGTAACCATATTTCCCTTTTAAATTATAAAAATTATAGATAAAGCTAATATTTTTTACAACTCCATTTTTATGTTTCTCATTAATTAAGGTCAACATATCTTTTTGCGTATAATCTTGACGAACTACATAAAGCGAAGCATCTGCATACTCTAAAAGTTCCAAAGCATCGGCTACTAAACCTACAGGAGGTGTATCTAAAATGATATAATCATATTTTGTTTTTAATTCTGCTATGAGATTGTCCATAGTTTCACTAATTAATAACTCTGAAGGGTTTGGAGGTATTGGTCCAGACGTTATAATATCTAAGTTTTCAACTTTTGTATGCTGTACAATTTCGCTCAATGATTTTTGACCTATTAAATGATTAACTACTCCTATTTCATTTTTCAATTCAAAATCGTCAAAAATTTTAGGCTTTCTTAAATCTAAACCAACTAAAACTGTACGTTTACCGCTTAAAGCAAAAACTGATGCTATATTAATAGCCGTAAAAGTTTTTCCTTCTCCACTAATAGACGATGTAACTAATACCGTTTTACTACCTTCTAAATCATGTTTTTTGTACATAAATTGCAAACTAGAACGTATAGCCCTAAATGCTTCTGCCATGGCCGACTGAGACTTATTAAAAACAGCTAAGTTATTAGGTGTATCATTTTGCCCAATAACCCCTAACAAAGGTATGCTACTTAATTTTTCTAAATCTCCTGGAGCATGAAGTTTATTATCAAAAAATGTTACAATAAATGCCACTAAAAAAACAGGAATCAACACTGTGAAAAATGCAAAAACATATCTTATATTAAGGTTAACTGCATTTCTACCTTGGCCAGTGTCTTTTGCTGGTTCTATTAAAACAATATCCGATACGTTGGATGCTTTAATTAAATCGGCCTCTCCACGTTTGGCTAAATATAAATCATAAGTACTCTGACTTAACAAATACTCACGTTCTATAGCTCTTAATCTTTGTTGACTTTCTGGAATTGTAGAAAACTCACGTTCAGAATTATAAATCTTAGAATTTAGAGCCTTTAACTGCGATTGGATATTAAATTTTTCCGAAGCAATATTTTCTAGAACAACCAATTTTAAGGCTCCTATTTGTCGATTTAAATCATCAAAAACCGAAACATTATTTCTTACAGAATAAGCTAATTTTGACTTCTCGGCCGATAACAAAACAATCTTAGATACATTTACTCCAATATTCCCTTCCGAAATACCAGTAGTTGATGGTACTTGTAAATCACTATAATCATTATTAGTATTTAGATAGTTTTTTAATAAATCTAAAGCCAAAAGCTGTTCGTTAAAAAGTTCTTTCTCATCTTTATATTCTTCAATTTTAGCTGTAAGCAAAGCACTTTCACTTTCTATATCGAATATTTTATTGGTTCGCATAAAATCGTTAAGAGAATCAGCTTTTTTGGTTAATTCCCCTTTAACTCTAGACAACTGTTTATCAATAAATTCAATAGTATTTATAGCATACTGATTTTTACGTTGCAATTGATCTCTATCCAAAATAAAAATAGAAGTATTTATATAATCAACAATTTTAGGTTTATTTTTATTAGTTAACCTTACTGTTAATAATGGTGAATTAGATTCGTTCCTAACAATATATGATTGCATAAAACTAGAAACAGTACTATCAAAATTATTAAACCTAATAAAATATTCCGATTGTGAAACAATTTTAGATTGCTCTCTTTTAATTATGCGTCCTTTTAAAAAAGGCAAATCAATGTAATCTCCAAAATTGTATGTTTCAGAAAGAATTCCTTCCGATAGGTTAACCGTCTTAACGTCTTTGCTTTGAAAATTTTGTAATACAACCTCTTCTAGTTCACCAAAATCATATGAAATCTGAAATGAGTTTTCATTTAAAAAAGTGATTTTTATGGCATGTCCAATAATCTGATAACTTTCAATCTTGCCCTCAAATTCAAACGGAGCTTGTTTATAAATATCAGTTTTATAAAAACGGCCTTGTTTTAAATATGTTATATATAGCTTTAAACTATCCACAACTTTTTCATGATGCTTTCTGGACGTTAAGTTTAATAAAACCTCCTGTACCTTTCCAGATATACCACCATAATTAAACACCAAACTAGTAGTAGCTGTAAATAAGGGGTTTTTATCATCTTGCACCGTTATCGATGCTCCAAGCGTATAAGGAAACTCACGCCTTATATTTTGATAATAAACAACATAAAACACAATGCATAAGCCCAGTAAAAACCATTTCCAATAACTTAAAGCTCTAAAAACAAATTCTTTAAAATCAAAGTTCTGTCCGTTTTGAAAATCAAATCCATCTTCCATAATTTACAGATTCTTTACTAAAAAATAAGTGGTAACAAGAACCGAAAACAAACTTGCTATTGTTGTAAAAGTTTGTGATGCTGTCTCTCCAGCACCTAAAGCCTTACGTTTTAATGGTTTTACCATGATAATATCATTTGGTTGTATATAATAAAACTCGGACTTCATTGCTGTAATATCGGTTAAATCTATATGATGTATTTTTTGACCATCAGGATATTGCCTTACAATTAAAACATCCGTTCTATCTCCAGTTTGTTCAATATCCCCTGCATTCGCAATAGCTTCAATAATATTAACGCGCTCTTGATATATAACTTGTACACCACTACTTGAAATTTCACCTACGGTAGTATATTTAAGCCCAGCGAGTTTTACCGTTACAAATATTTGAGCCGTTTCTTTAAAATACTGCTGTAAAAGTTCGCGCTTTACTTTGTCTTCAATTTCCTCTACAGTAAAACCAAGAACATTTATTTCTCCTAAAATGGGAAACTCGATATTACCATGTAAATCCACTGTAAAACCTGTGAAATAAAGTGCTTGCTGTGTATTACCAATAGCACTTGTTGTTGGGTTAAAAATTTCAACCAACTCTTTATCCAAGGCCTTAACATCAATACTTAAAACATCATCTATTTGAACACGATAAGGCTTAGCCAAAGCTTGTATTTGTAGCGAATCGCTTAACACTGTTCCCTTGTCTTGTAAATACACAACATCTTTATTTGTGATACAGGAAGTACAAACTACCGTAACCACAACAAGAACTAAAAGGGCAAATTGTTTTAACATATAGGTTAATAGATTAACCACAAATATAAGTTTTCGCCGTGAAGAATAAAACTTATACCCTTTTTTTTGGTTTTTTAGACGTTCTTTGCAAGAAAACAAATAGCCTTGAATTATTTAACAGTAGAAAATATATCGAAATCTTACGGAGAACTTACACTCTTTGAAGATGTTTCATTCAGTGTACACAAAGACCAAAAAATAGCTTTCGTAGCTAAAAATGGTACAGGAAAAACATCTATCTTAAATATTCTTTCCGGAGAAGATGAAGCAGGTTCTGGCAGCGTAACTTTCCGAAAAGGAATAGCTGTTTCATTTTTATCTCAGGACCCGAAGTTTGATGGAAACTTAACGATTGAAGAAACTATTTTCGCTAGTGAAAACCCCATTTTAAAAGTAATTTCAAATTACGAAAAATCGCTTTTAAACCCTGATGACATAGACGCTTACCAAGCTGCCTTCGATGCTATGGAACGTCATCAAGCTTGGGATTTTGAAACGCTTTATAAGCAAATACTTTTCAAACTTAAACTTGAAGATTTATCACAAAAAGTAAGCGTACTTTCTGGCGGACAAATAAAACGTTTAGCTCTAGCAAATGCACTTATAAATAAACCCGATTTACTAATTCTAGATGAGCCAACCAACCATTTAGATTTAGAAATGATTGAATGGTTAGAATCCTTTTTTTCTAAAGAAAACATCACCCTTTTTATGGTGACTCACGACCGCTATTTTTTAGAGCGTGTCTGTAATGAAATTATAGAGTTAGACGAAGGGCAAATCCACAACTACAAAGGAAATTACTCTTATTACCTAGAAAAAAGAGAAGCGCGCATAGAAAATGAAGCTATAGAAACAGGCAAAGCGAAGCAACTTTTTAAGAAAGAGCTTACTTGGATGCGCCGCCAACCAAAGGCACGTACAACAAAATCGAAATCTAGAATTAACGATTTTGCAGATATTAAACATCGCGCACACCAACGTAGAAACGATCACGAAGTTCAATTAGAACTTAATATGGAACGTTTAGGTAGTAAAATCTTAGAATTTCATAAAGTTTCAAAAAGCTTTAAAGACAAAACTATTCTTGATAATTTCAACTACATGTTTCAAAAAGGTGAACGTGTTGGTATAATTGGAAAAAATGGCACAGGAAAAACTACTTTTTTAAATATTTTAACCCAAATAGCAGAACCAGATTCGGGTAAAGTTACTAAAGGTGAAACGGTGAAATTTGGCTATTACACCCAAAA
Organism: Algibacter sp. L1A34; assembly: GCF_009796805.1. Classification (NCBI taxonomy): domain Bacteria; kingdom Pseudomonadati; phylum Bacteroidota; class Flavobacteriia; order Flavobacteriales; family Flavobacteriaceae; genus Algibacter; species Algibacter sp. L1A34. Next base: position 308,554 of record NZ_CP047029.1, read on the forward strand.
CGGGATCACTATAAAACCAGAACAAAAAGTTATAGATGTAATTCGTGAATTTGGTGATTATATTCCGTTAAAAAAAGGGAAGCAAATTTCTGCTCAGCAACTTTTAGAACGCTTTTTATTCAGTAGAAAAAAACAATACGATTTTGTTGAAAAACTTAGTGGTGGCGAACGCAAACGTCTTTATTTATGTACCGTTTTAATACAGAATCCTAACTTTTTAATTCTCGATGAGCCTACTAACGATTTAGATATTGTAACTTTAAATGTCCTTGAAAGTTTTCTATTAGATTTCCCTGGCTGTGTTATTGTGGTAACGCATGATAGGTATTTTATGGATAAAGTAATCGATCACTTATTTGTTTTTAAAGGCGAAGGTGAAATTGAAGATTTCCCAGGAAACTATACCGATTATCGTATTTATGAAGATAGCCAAGATGTTGTTTCAATAGGTGACGCAGAAGATAAAAAAGAAAAAAATGCTTGGAAAAAGAAAGAACCGAACAAATTATCATACAACGAAGAAAAGGAGCTAAAAAATATTGAAAGCAAATTAAAATCTTTAACTTTTGATAAAAAGGAATTAGAAGACAAATTTCATAATCCAGATTTAACACCAGATGAAATTAATACGCTTTCCGAAAAGCTTCAAGCTATTATTGAAACTATGGACGAAAAAGAAGAGCGTTGGCTTGAGCTTTCAGCAAAACTTGAGGATTAAAACTTATATAAAACCTACATGCATAAATATTATTAACTTATGCATGTAGATTAACACATTACTTAAATAATATTAATGTTCCCCAAATGCTTTTACCCCAGCGTTAACTCGTGTTTTTAAATAATTAATACGAGGTGTAATTGGGCAAGAATACTTGTCGTTATAAGCGCAATAAGGATTATAGGCTTTATTAAAATCAATTATCAATCTATCAGAATCTGGGATTTTCAAATCAATATAGCGTCCACCACCATAACTTTCTAATCCATTAGTTTCATCTAAAAAGGGTAAAAACAAATAATCTTCAAAACCCTCTTCCTGCATTAATTCTTGACCTTGATACACATTCAAATTAAATTCTTGTCCTTTCAATTCAAAACTTAAAACACCAAAAACCCGTTCTTTAGACACTCTATCTGTTGTTGTTTTCATATTAAACCATTCTGCATTTTTCACACGTTTTAATCGTGCTTCAACCACAAAAGTAGAATCGAATTTAAAAAACTCAAGGCTTTCAAATTCCTTTCTATCTTTATCTTTTAAAGGAGAAGTAGATACGTCTTTATACTCCGCATTTATCGTTTTTTGAAACTCAGTTTCACCTTGAATAGGGCGTTTATTTTGTCCGCAACTAAAAACAGAGATCAATATTACTGCGGTTAAAATTAGATTTTTCATTATTTCTCGGGGTTAAAAGATGGAGTTGTATTTGTTTGATAGGATTGCATTAAACTATTAGAAAACTCGTTAAAAACATTTTGATTTGCAAACGACTTAATTTTTTCCGGATCAAAATTACCTTGTAAATAATAGGCCGTTGTTTCATTTTCAGTACTATTAAAAATAATAGCATCGGTTACTACTGCACCAAGTTCTTTAACAGAAATTATACGTGTATTACTCACATCATTTTTTCTAAAAACATCTGTATAACCGCCATTTGTAATCGCATTCATTTCTGCAATTAAGCTTTCTCTTTTAAATTTATTAAGCGCATCGAATTTTATGAATTTCAAGTCTGAAATATTTCCGATAGTATTGTTAAGTTCCGGAGAAATCTGACTTAAAACAGACTTCATAAAGTTAGGAACCTGAAATGATGTTGTCCCCATATCGGCTTTATGGTTATTATAAAATCCTTGAAAACTACTCCCGCAAGAAAACAACAAAAAGCATAAACTAAAACCTATATATATTTTCTTCATTTCTAAATTATTTCGTTTCAAAAATACAACTTAAGAAAATTTTAAATACATTTGACGAAATAAATTATCAATAATGCAAAACAACGTCACTATTTATAGAAAGTTATATACCTCTTGCTCTAAGCGAAAAGGTTGGACTTGCTATTTGTTGCGGTGATATAAAAATATATTATTTCAGTATTTTAAAAAGTCCGACTTCACAGTCGGGCTTTTTTTGTTTAACTAATTTCCAAATTTCAATATAACCACATATTACTAGAAGTTTTCTTTGAAGAGAAAACTAAAAATCACAAAAATGAAAACGCTATTTAACAATTACATCAACACATTTAAAGGTTTATCTCAAGAGGTGTGGTGGCTAGCATTAATAACGCTAATTAACAGAGCCGGCACCATGGTAATCCCCTTTTTATCGCTTTACTTAACCGAAGATCTAGATTTTACATTGAAAGATGTAGGATGGATTATGAGTGCCTTTGGCCTTGGATCTGTAGTGGGCTCTTGGCTTGGCGGACGATTAACCGATAAAATAGGCTACTACAAAGTAATGGTTAGAAGTTTAATTTCGACAGGAGTTCTATTTATTGCGCTTCAGTTTTTAGATACCTTCGAAGGTTTCTGCATTGGTATATTTTTAGTTATGCTAGTAGCAGATATGTTCCGTCCAGCAATGTTTGTAGCTCTTAGTGCATACAGCAAACCGGAAAACAAAACACGTTCAGTAACATTAATTAGACTAGCTATAAACCTAGGTTTTTCAGTTGGGCCAGCTATTGGTGGCATTATAATTACAACACTAAGCTATGGCGGTCTATTTTGGATCGATGGCATAACTTGTATATTAGCAACCATAGTTCTTATTCAAGTATTACACCCTAAAAAAGCAAAAGTTTTAGATGAAGTAAAAATTAAGAATCCTAAATCGGCATATCACGACAAAGCTTTTTTTATATTTTTAATTGCCATGGTACTGTTCGGTATTGTATTTTTACAATATTTCTCGACTATGCCTTTGTACTACAAAGATGTACACCACTTAACTGAATTTGATATTGGTATTCTTTTAGGTATGAATGGATTTGTGATTTTTTTGTTAGAAATGCCACTGATAAAATGGTTAGAGTCTACACGTTTTACAAAATCTAGTTTAATGATTTTTGGAACAATACTACTTGCTATGAGTATTTTAGTTTTAAACCTAACCTCATGGATTGGCGTTTTAATAATAGGTATGCTATTTATGAGTTTAGGCGAGATGATTACCTTTCCATTCTCAAATGCCTTTGCTTTAGATCGCGCAAAAAAAGGTAATCAAGGTGAATATATGGCATTGTATTCTATAGCTTTTTCTATAGCACATATTTTTGCACATAATGCTGGAATGCATATGGTTGACGATTTAGGATTCGATAACACTTGGTATATTTTTACGATGTTAGCTGGCTTTTGTGTACTTTTATTGTTCTCTTTAAGTCAATATTTAAATACTCAAAAAAAGAAGAAAATTCGATGAATTTAAACCAAATAACCATACCATCAATTAACGTTGAAAAAGCTGTAGAATTTTATAAAATTTTGGGATTGAAACTTATTGTAGATTCAATCCCGAGATATGTTCGTTTTGAATGCCCAGATGGAGATGCAACCTTTTCAATACATAACGTAGAAGAATTACCAAAAGGAAACGGTATTACCATTTATTTTGAAGATGAAGATTTAGATAATTGGGTCGCAAAACTTCAGCAAAAAGGTGTCATTTTTTCTGAATTACCAAACGATAAACCTTGGCTTTGGCGGGAAGCTCATTTAAAAGATCCCGACGGGAATAATCTAATTTTATTTGATGCCGGAAAAAACAGAAAAAACCCAGCTTGGCGGATAAATTAAGTCAATTAAATTGGCTTAATTTCCTTCTGCTTAATAACGCGAGAAAGTACAATATTCGTTTTAGATTCTCCATAACTTATAAGCTGATCGATGAACGTTTCTAAATGTTTATGATTTTTTAAAACCACTTCCATTACAATATTTTCATCGCCCGTAATACGGTAACAATTTACTACTTCATCATAGGTTTTAACCTTATCTAAAAAGGGTTTTAGTTTCCCCATAAAAGCACGAAGTGTGATGATAGCTTTTAGTTGGTATCCAATTTCGAAAGGAGAAACAATAGCTTTATAAGCTTCAATAACCCCCAAGTCTTCCATTTTTTTTATACGCTCGGAAACCGCAGGAGAAGTTACACCAACCTGCCTGCCTATTTCGGCATTAGACATACGTGCATTTTGCTGTAAACACTTTAAAATCTTAGTATTAAGCGCATCTAGTTTCATTTAAAAGAATTTTAACTATAAAAAATTAATATCTAAAGCAAATATACGTTTTTACTTTAAAATCTAAAGTGAAATGTAATTTCTTGTCGCTAAATTTGATAAAATTGCTAGAGATAAAAATAATGAACCCGAATACCCCATCAAATCTATCGGAATTACCGGTTTATAAAAAAGCCATTGAGATTTTATCCTTATCTCAAAACATTTCCATGTATTTAAATCATGATTTATCTGGTTTAAGAGCTGATGGTACGGAAGATGCAGATATTTATTTTTCTGGTGATATTGTTCAGCAATCGGTATCACTTGTTCCTGAAATTGTAAATGTTGAGTTAGAACGCTATTCCGAAAGAAAGTATAAGCATATTGCATCTTTAAGACGATTAACAAATATGCTTTATAAAAACTCGTACCGTTTGGAAAAATCTAACAGTAACGGGAAAGATTTTCTACCCATTCTACGTAGCGAATTAAAGAAATTTAAAAAACTTCAACGCAGTTGGTTACTTACTTTGTAATTATTTGCTTTTTATATTTTTAGTTCACATAGACATCATTATATTTACGCCCGATTTAAAACCTTAAATGCGCACGTGGCGGAATTGGTAGACGCGCTGGCTTGAGGGGCCAGTATCCGTTTTAGGATGTGGAAGTTCGAATCTTCTCGTGCGCACTTTATATTTTCTACCTAAATTTTCAATTCACCACATTAATTGGATTTCCGTGCAAAAAAGCCTTAATATTTTCAATAGTAGTTTGCATTAATCTCGCCCTTGCTTCTTTTGAAGCCCAAGCGATATGAGGTGTAATTATAATGTTTTCAGCTTTTAATAATGGATTATCGGCTTTAATGGGTTCACTAGAAACAACATCTACAGCTGCTCCTGCTAATTTCCCGGAGTTGAGCGCATTTTTCAAATCTTCTTCAACTATTAATCCGCCTCTAGATGTATTTATCAAGAAGGCACTAGATTTCATTTTAGAAATAGACTTCGTATTTATTAATCCTTCGGTACTTTCTGTTAACGGACAATGTAAACTCACAAAATCAGATTTTTCAAGAAGTTCATCTAATTCTACATATTTTAAAGTTTCGGATTCTAATCTTAAATCTTTACTTCGGTTATAAGCCAATATATTTAATCCAAAAGCTTGAGCTATTCTAGCCGTAGACTGCCCTATTTTTCCTAAACCAACAATACCAAGGTTTTTTCCAGAAAGCTCTATGAGTGGGGAATTCCAAAAACAAAAATCTTTAGAATTTGTCCAATCGCCATTTTTAACAGCTATATTATGATTACCAACATGGTGACACAATTCCAACATTAATGCCATTGTAAATTGCCCTACAGCCTGTGTACCGTAAATAGGAACATTACTCACAACCATTCCTAAATTTTTAGCAGTTACAACATCAACCACATTGTAGCCCGTAGCTAAAACACCTATATATTTAAGATTTGATGCCTTTACAAGAACTTCTTTTGGTAATGGTGTCTTGTTTGTTAAAACCATTTCGGCATCACCTATATTTTTAATTATTGTTTCATTATCAAAATCCGTTCTTTCATATACTTTTACTGCTCCGAATGCTTCAACAGCTTTCCAGCTTAAATCTCCAGGGTTTAATGTATATCCGTCTAAAACTACTATTTTCATTTCCTTATGTTTTATTATGGTTCTATAACCTCTATTAAAGTAAGTTCTATAAATATAATATTTTTTAGCTTTGCTAAACCTCTTCTTCATAATTGAAAACACATAGTTTTCAATATTTACCAAAAAAAAAGAGCAATGCTTTCACATTACTCTTTTTTAAAATATATTTTAATAAAGGCTTAACCTAAAACTTCTTGTACTTTATCTGCAGCTTCTTGGAATTCTGTTGCACTCATAACATCTAAACCAGAATTATCGATTAATTCTTTAGCGATATCAGCATTGGTACCTTGTAAACGTACAATAATTGGTACATTAATAGTTCCCATGTTTTTGTAAGCATCTATAACACCTTGAGCTACTCTATCACAACGAACAATACCTCCAAAAATATTAATCAAAATTGCTTTTACAGCAGGATCTTTCAAAATAATTTTAAAAGCCGCTTCTACACGAGCTGCATCTGCAGTACCACCAACATCTAAAAAGTTCGCAGGTTCTCCACCAGCTTGCTTAATTAAATCCATAGTTGCCATTGCTAAACCAGCACCATTAACCATACAACCAACGTTTCCTTCAAGGTCAACATAGTTTAAACCTAATTCGCCTGCTTCTACTTCAATAGCACTTTCTTCACGTGTATCACGTAAAGCTAAGTAATCTTTATGTCTGTAAAGTGCATTATCATCGATAGTCACTTTAGCATCAACTGCCATAATTAAATTATCGCTTGTTTTTAAAACAGGGTTAATTTCGAATAAAGACGAGTCAGATTTTACGTAAGCCGTATATAAAGCAGTAACAAATTTTGTCATTTCTTTAAATGCCAAACCAGATAATCCTAAATTGAAAGCGATACGACGTGCTTGAAAAGGTAATAATCCAGCACTTGGATCTACTTCTTCATGAAAAATTAAATGAGGAGTTTCTTCAGCAACCGTTTCAATATCCATTCCACCTTCAGTAGAATACATAATCATGTTACGTCCTGTTCCTCTATTTAATAAAACCGACATATAAAACTCGTTAGTTTCAGATTCCCCAGGATAGTAAACATCTTCGGCAATTAAAACTTGGTGAACTCTTTTACCAGCAGCAGAAGTTTGAGGTGTTACTAAGTCCATCCCAATTATTTGTCCTGCAATTTCTTCAACTTCTTTAAGGCTTTTGGCAATTTTTACTCCGCCACCTTTTCCACGACCACCTGCATGAACCTGTGCTTTAATCACGTGCCAGCTAGTTCCTGTTTCCGAAGTTAATTGTTTTGCGGCAGCAACTGCCTCCTGTGCATTTTGAGCAACAATACCACGTTGGATACGTACCCCAAAGCTGCTTAATATTTCTTTACCTTGATATTCGTGTAAATTCATAATCTGCTTGATAGTTTTAAGTGCAACAAATGTAAATAATCGTCGGTAATTACACTAATTATTTTATGCGGAAATTAGCAATTACCGCTTTTTCGGTGTTAAATAATTAACAAAATGTTTAATTTGTACAATTTTTACTTTATTTATTTTTTATTGAAGCAAAAAAAATATCTTTGACAAAAATTAAAAAACCATGCAAGAGAGTCAATTGCTTAAAATTGCCAACGAATTTGGCAGCCCTGTATATGTTTATGATGGTCATAAAATTGAGAGCCAATACAAGCGCCTAACGGATGCTTTTAAAGATGTTAAGAAATTAAAAATTAATTATGCAGTAAAAGCATTATCGAATATTTCGGTTTTAAAACTTTTACACAGCTTAGGCTCTGGCATTGATACGGTATCTATACAAGAGGTGCAATTAGGTTTAGCTGCAGGTTTTAAACCTGAGCAAATTATTTTTACACCAAACGGAGTTTCTTTAAATGAAATTGAAGAAGCAGCCAAATTAGGTGTTGAAATTAATATTGACAACCTTTCTATTCTTGAGCAATTTGGAACAAAACACCCTAACACACCGGTTTGTATTCGTATAAACCCACATGTTATGGCTGGTGGAAATGCTAATATTTCTGTAGGACATATTGATTCTAAATTTGGAATATCTATTCACCAAATTCCTCATATTTTACGTATTGTGGAAAATACTAAAATGAATATTAATGGTATCCACATGCACACAGGAAGTGATATTTTAGATATTGAAGTGTTCCTTTATGCTAGTGAAATTTTGTTTGAAACGGCAAAACAATTTGATAATTTAGAATTTATAGATTTTGGTTCTGGATTTAAGGTGCCTTATAAAATAGGAGATATTGAAACTAATATTGAAGAATTAGGTAAAAAATTATCTAAACGATTCAACGATTTCTGTAAAGATTACGGTAAAGAATTAACTCTAGCCTTTGAGCCAGGAAAGTTTTTAGTAAGCGAATCGGGATACTTTTTAGCCCAAGTAAATGCGGTTAAACAAACAACCTCAACCGTTTTTGCACAGGTCGATTCTGGTTTCAACCATTTAATTCGCCCTATGTTTTATGGATCGCATCATGAAATCACTAATATATCGAACATTAAAGGTCGTGAACGTTTTTATACTGTAGTAGGGTATATTTGCGAAACGGATACTTTTGGAAATAATAGAAGAATAAACGAAATTAACGAAGGTGATATTTTAGCATTTAAAAATGCAGGTGCTTATTGCTTCTCTATGGCGAGTAACTACAACTCTCGTTTGCGCCCTGCGGAGGTTTTATGGTATAATGAAAAAGCACACTTAATAAGAAAAAGAGAAACTTTTGATGATATTTTACACAATCAAATAGCTGTCGATTTTTCAACAAAAAAGAAAAGTGTAGCCGCTAAGTAGTCTACTTTTTTCGTAAAAATATAAATCCGTTTTAAGGTAATATTATCTTAAAACGGATTTTTTTATTCAAAAAAACTATTTTTATTAAGGTTTTCGAGTAAAATCAAGTTATTTTTGGAGATAATAAAATATTTTTAATGGATTTTACAAACCCTTTAGTATATGGAGCTCCTTGCTTTTTAGGACTTATACTATTAGAACTCTCATACAGCAAGCATCGTAAAGAAGAACGAAGTCAGAAATTATACAACTGGAAAGATCTAGGTGCTAGCCTTACCATGGGTATTGGCTCCGCTATACTAGCTCCTCTTACAAAAACTATTGCTGCTATTGTACTTTTTAATTTTGTGTATGACATTTTTAACCCTTTAGTAGAAGGTGTTCGTACCAATATTATGGGTTACGAATCTTTTGGATATGCATGGTACATTTGGATAATTTGCCAATTACTAGATGATTTTAGTTATTATTGGTTTCACCGCCAAAACCACAATATCCGCTTTTTGTGGGCTGCACATATTGTACATCATTCTTCCGATAACTTTAATTTAGGGACTGCCGTAAGAAACGGTTGGTTTACTATTTTATACAAACCGTTTTTCTATATGTGGATTACCGCGATTGGTTTCCCGCCAGAAATGTTAGTAGTTTGCTTAGGTATTGAAGCACTTTGGCAATTTCAATTACATTCTGTTTATGTACCTAAATTAGGTTTTATAGAAAAGTTTATGAATACGCACACCATGCACCAAGTACATCATGCTCAAAACTTTGAATACATGGATAAAAACCATGGTGGATTTCTAAATATTTTTGATAGGGTTTTTGGTACTTGGAAAGAGTTAGACGAAAATATAGAAATAAAATATGGTGTTACACACGCTCCGGATTCATACAATCCTCTCGTTATTTTAACCCATGAGTATAAAGATATTTGGACCGATATGAAAAAATCGAAAAACTGGTATCACAAATTTATGTATGCTTTTGCAGCTCCCGGTTGGAGCCATGATGGTAGCTCACTTACCATAAAGCAACAACGAAAACTATTAGAAAAACAAAACCTGAAAATTTAATTTTCAGGTTTTTTGTTTTTATTAAAATTTATATTGAATTACTTCTTTACAAATTTTCGAGAGAAAGCACCTTTATTTGTTATAATATTTACAATATACAAACCAGATTTTAATTGATTTACAGCTAATACTTTTTCATTAGTTTTTACTTTCAAAACTTGACGTCCTGAAAGATCTACTATTGAAATCGATTCGATATCTGCCTGAACACCTATATTAAGTTCATTATTTACTGGGTTTGGCAAAATAGCAAAATCTACTTGATTTAATTTTTGATCGTCTATACCGAGGGAACTAGTTGTTAGACTTTCTATAAAGGTTGAAGATGAATCTGTAATTAGCGATCCTGTTATATCAATAGTTGATGTTCTAAAAACCAGGTCTCCATTTGCAGCATAGTAATAATAAGATATCTGATCGACCGATACTGCGTTTGTAAATATGGAATAGCTCAAAAGAACACTTTGAAAAACTTTCAACCTAGTCACACTTTTACTAAAATTTCCTGAAGCCAAACCATTAATATCAACATTTAAAATACCATAACCATCAACTTCGGTCGATAAGTTTCCTGAAAAAGAACCATTATAAGTTGTTCCATCATTATCAAAAACATAATTTCCTGAAATAGCATCAGTGTTAGAATCCGAGAAACTTAATGGAAAGTTACCTAGAACACCAGGGTCAGTATAAATTAATTTAAGCCCATTACTTTCTGCACCAACAAACTCAACAATATTTCCAGATTTCTTTAAAAAAAGTTGACCAACTGGTTCTGTTGAATTACTAGTTGTTAATACATTTGTAGCTCCGGGGTAATTTGCTACTTCTTGAGTTGTTGCTATTGTTAACTCATCAGAAGTACTATAATTATTATATGCAAGATTAAATGTCCATGTAGTGTTTGTTCCTACAGAACCTTGGTTTATTTCTGGCGACGATGTTACAACAGCATACTCTGAACCTGCTGCGCTCTCAAATTTAGCAATGGAAGATTGAGAATATCCCCAACTTGTAATGAGAAATAATAAAAGTAATTTTAGTTTCATAGCAATTATAATTTTATTGGATTAATTATAACACAAACTTACGAAAAAACCATTCCCGTAAATCGATGAAAAACAGCCTTTCACGGGAATTAAAACTATTTTTTCACTAAAAAATCAAATTATTATTATTTCATTGGAAACTAAAAGCTTTAAAAAACAAAATCTTACTCTCGAACTTTACCACTTAACAAACCTACTTTAGAATTAAACGGGTTTCCAGATGCACGCCGCATCATTACCAATTGTCCACAATGCCAGATGGCATCGCTAATTGGACCGTTTATAATGTTCCAAAATGGAAGCCTAGATGAATCATATTGAGAAATACTCTTAGTTTCTCTTAAAATATCTGACGTTTTTTTTAAGTTAAACAAAGTTTGTTTTCTTTGTTCTTCGAATGATAAAATTTCCTTAGTAGACTTTTTAGCATCTTTTGAAATTGAATTCAATATAAATTGAGACAAACCAAAAATGTGCTCATTTGTTTCTGCACTAGTTCTTCCAGATTCACTTGCTTTATACTCCAAATCTACATCACGTAAACCTTCACTAGCCCAATAATACCGAAACCCTAAGGCATCTATCATTCTAGCTGCTACGCTACCTGCCGTGTAATCTTCGGTTGGATCTTCTAATTCATAATATGGTAACTCTTGTTCTTGTGCCATTACGCCTAAATTGATTATTAAAAATGAAATAAGAAGTTTAAATTTTATCATTTATTCTTTTAATTTAATATCGTCATTTGTATTTAATTCTCCGTCTGGCCCTAAGGATTGCAACCTAAACTCAGTACTGTTATTTAACAATTCATAATGAAACTCACGTTTCCAACGATCTAAAACAAGCCCCTTCCGTAATGGATTGTTTCGTATAATTACATTAAGTTTTTCAGGGTAACAACCAATATCTTCCTTTTCTTGCTTAAGAATACCTGTTATTTCAATCAATTGGTTTTGGGTAGAGTCGTCGGATCCTCTTATCGAGAAAAGAAGCAAACCACCTGCACTAAACAATACGATAATGCCAACAAATACTTTAAGTCGAATTTCTACCGAAGGACGCATCATAACCGATTTAGGCAGACCATGCTCCTTTTCAAACTTACGACGCTTTCTTTTTTTTAACCAAAACTTAAAATCTTGAAACCATAGCAGTATATCTGCTATGAAGCCAGCCAAATACCAATCCATTTATCTCTTAATAACTTTAGAAGTATTTATTGGGTTAATTCCATATTTGTCAAATAAGTAAACCAAAGACGTCATAGTTGCTGCTCCTAATTCTAACTCACGCTTGTTAATAGCATCGAAGGTATCATTACTTGCGTGATGATGATCGAAATAACGTTGAGAATCTGGGCGTAAACCTGCTAAGACATTGGTTTCCGTTTTTAATGGACCAACATCTGCTCCACTTCCACCCTTTTCAAAATAATGAATTAAGTAAGGTTTAAATAAGGGCTCCCAACTTAAAACTTGACTAAAACTAGCATCGGTACAATCAAAACTAAAACCTCTTGGTGTAAAGCCACCAGAATCACTTTCTAAAGCAAATACATGGTTTTCATTTTTTTGTTTAGCAACTTCTGCATATTTTTTTCCGCCACGTAAACCATTCTCTTCATTCATAAAAAGAACGACTCTAATACTACGTTTTGGTGTTATACCAGATTCTTTTAACAATCTTAAAACATCCATAGACTGTACAACTCCTGCTCCATCATCATGAGAACCATCACCTAAATCCCAAGAATCTAAATGCCCACCAACTACCATATATTCATTTGGAAATTCACTACCAGTAATTTGTCCGATAACGTTATAAGATTGTACATCTTTTAACTGTTTACAACTTTGCTTAAAATAGAATTTTATATTTTTATTAAGTTGTAACATGGTACTCAATAAATTGGCATCGTTAGTACTAATGGCTGCCGATGGAATACGTTCATCAACTGGTAAATCCCCATAAGTCATGCTTCCTGTGTGTGGAAAATCGTCTTGTCTTAAATTCATAGAACGTACAATTACAGCAATTGCTCCATATTTAGCAGCTTCAACTGCGCCTTTATATCGCTGATTTACACAACCACCATAAGCTTCGAAGGTGCTAATTAAATCGGCCTGCATTGGGCGATTATAAAACACAATTTTTCCTTCAACTTGAGATTTCCCCAAAGCTTCTAATTCTTCAAAATTTTTAACCTCGACTATATTAGCTTTCAATCCTAAACCAGGTGTAGCAACCGAACCTCCCAAAGCACATATATTCACGGTATTAGTTTTACCCGGTTCTGTCTCTACAAAGGCATATTCTTTTGCTCCGCGCACCCAACGTGGCACCATTACAGGTTGCAACCAAACTTTATCTAAACCTAATTTATCGAGTTCTTCTTTTGTATAAGCAACCGCTCTTTCTGCTCCTAATGATCCAGATAAACGACTACCAATTTGATTGGACAAGTGGTTTAACCAATTGTAACTTTGCCCATTTGTTAAGGATTGTTTGTAGATGGTTTTAAGTACTTCTTGATCGGTTTGGGCAACTAGTACAACAGAACTTAAGACCATTGCAATAGTTATAACTCTTTTCAATTTTATCATTGGTAGTAATCTTTGGTGCTTGTTAAAGCGAGGTTAGTCTTTATAATTCGCTAAAGATACTATTTCACAAAAATAGAGCACTTTTGAAAATTATAACTTTTTGTTAATTAAACAACTGTAACCGCGTTAACGATTGAACGGCTTGTTTGAGCTCCCCGACCTAAGGAGGGAGCGAGTAGTGAAAGCGTGTTAAAACGCCCAAAAAGAATTACTCATTATTAAGCTGCTCTATATAATCGTCTAAATTTTCTAAAATTTTATTATTTAATTTTGGCTCCGAAATATCGGTGTATTTAATTAAGGTATCGTGTAAAATTTTTGCAACTAACAGTCGAGCTGTTGGTTTATCGTCTGCTGGAATAGTATACCAAGGCGCATGAGGTTTTGATGTTCTATTTATGGCATCTTCATAACAATCTTGATATTTATCCCAAAGTTTACGTTCCTTAAGATCGTCTGGAGAAAATTTCCAGTTTTTTTCTGGCTTGTCTAAGCGACGTAATAATCGGCTTTTCTGCTCTTCTTTAGATAGGTTTAAAAAGAACTTAAAAATAATTGTTCCATTATCTACTAGATGCTTTTCGAAGTTATTAATTTGCTCGAAACGCTTTTCCCAAAAAGCTTCGTCTATATCGGCTACCGAATTAATATCTGGAAGGTTTTCTCCCATAATATATTCTGGGTGCACTCTGGTAACCAGTACGTTTTCATAATGTGTGCGGTTAAAAACGCCAAACTTACCACGTTGTGGAAGTACTAGATAATGACGCCATAAATAGTCGTGTCCGCGCTCTAAATCTGTTGGCACTTTAAAACTATGGCATTCAATACCACGCACATTAAATTCCTTAAAAACCTCACGCACCAAACTATCTTTTCCCGATGTATCCATACCCTGCAAACACACTAAAACGGCATGTTTATCGTGGGCATACATGATATTTTGCCAGTCCCCTAGTTTTTTACGAATGGTTTTTAATTCACTTTTAGCATCTTTGATAATAAACTTTGTTTCTGAGTTTTTTAAGGTAATATTAGACGTTACTTTATACTTATCTATTTTAATATTTTTCATATTATAATTTTCGTAGAATTAATTTCTATAAATATAATAAAGAATTTATTAAACCAACCTTTGCCAAATTAAGAAATATGTAATACACACCATTTAGTATGTTAATACTCTATATTATTCATATTTTCGATAAACGGCAAGCCTTACCAGATTGTTTTTAATACTTTTGTTCAACCAAATCCCCTTAAAACACCTACTTATATGAAAACTTTTTTATTATTACCCATTCTATTTTTTTCTTATCTCATTCATGGTCAAGGCAATTGTGAGGATGCCAGCGCATACCTTGTTAATGCTTACTCGCATGTTAAGGACGCGTACGATTCTAATAATATTAGCCATTTAAAATACTATGCCAACCGATCTGTAGAATCGATAAAACTATCTAAGCAAACCTTAGAAGACTGCAACTGTAAAAAAGCACTTGATTTAGCTAACAAAAGTTTAGATTTATTAGTGCAAGTAGAAGCCGTAACAACGAATGACGATGGACGATTTTACGTGAAACGCGCCAGAGATTTAAGTAAAGAAAGCGTTATTGAAATTGATAAATGTTCTTATAGTAATGCGGATGATGAAGTTGCTGAAACCTCAACAGAAGATAATGCCCTTGCCAATTTACAAAAAGAACAAGAACAACTAAAACAACAGCAAGAGGCTTTGCAATTAAAAGCTGCAGAAATAAAGCAGAAACTAGCGCAACAAAAAGACGAGGCTCTAACGCTTAAAAAGAAACAATTGATAAGTGAGTATAAACTTGTTATGAACTCGAATATTAAAAGCTATAATGAAACTTTAAAGTTATGCAATGCCAATGATAAACTGATAACAACTTCAGATCCTGATAAAGATTTATCTAGCGAAAGTATCGAAGCGATTAAAACCTATTATATTTCAAACCTGAAAAATTTAGCTTCCAATTATGTTGCTAAATTGGATTTGTGCGAAAACTAAAAACACAACCTATTGCCATTCAACATATATATAACGCTTCGAATTAATTTTCGAGGCGTTTTTTTTTCGACTTATTGCTTATCTAAGTTAAAAAGAAAATAAAAAAGTGACTTTTACAATATATTTGGTTTGAAAGATAAAAAATAATACTATTGTATAAGCACATAATAGAATAAAGACCTAATACCCTAAACAATGTTTAATACCAACCTAAAAATGTTTAACAAGAAATTTAAATGGCCTGTTTCGGCTTTAATGTTTCTATTTTCTTTATCGTTATTCTCGCAAGGTTTAACGCAAGAAAAGCACAACTTTACAAGACAAGATACGCTGCGCGGAAGTATAACTCCAGAGCGAGAATGGTGGGATTTAACGTATTATCATTTGGATATAAAAGTAAACCCTGATGATAAATTTATTTCAGGTAAAAACACCATTCAATATAAAGTATTGAAAACAGATTCTGTAATGCAAATCGATTTGCAATCGCCTTTAAAAATAACTAAAGTTATTCAAGATAATGTAGAGCTTACTGTTAAACATGACGGAAATGCCCACTTTATAAAACTTAAAGAAAACCAACCATTAAATGCTGTAAAAAGCCTAGATGTGTATTATGAAGGTAATCCAAAAGAAGCTGTTAACGCACCATGGGATGGCGGTATTTCTTGGAAAAAAGACAATAACGGCAATCCCTTTATTGCATCCTCTTGTCAAGGTTTAGGAGCCAGTGTTTGGTGGCCATGTAAAGACCATATGTACGACGAAGTAGATAGTATGCTTATTAGTGTTAACGTACCGAAAGATTTAATGAATGTTTCTAACGGAAGGTTACGACTTGTAGAGCGAATTGGTGATACCAAAACTTATAGTTGGTTTGTAAAAAACCCAATAAATAATTATGGTGTAAATATAAACATTGGCGATTATACTCATTTTTCTGAAGTTTATGATGGACAAGGTGGCAATATAGATATGGATTATTATGTTTTAAAGGACAATCTAGAAAAAGCTAAAGAACAATTTAAGGATGCTCCAAAAATGATGAAAGCCTTTGAGCATTGGTTTGGTCAATACCCATTTTATGTTGATGGTTATAAACTTGTAGAGGCGCCGTATTTAGGTATGGAACATCAAAGTTCGGTAACTTATGGTAATAAATTTCAAAACGGTTATTTAGGTCGTGATTTATCTGGAACAGGCTGGGGTTTAAAATTCGATTTTATCATTATTCACGAATCTGGGCACGAATGGTTTGCTAATAATATAACCAACAAAGATATTGCCGATATGTGGATCCATGAGAGTTTTACAGCATATTCTGAAAGTTTATTTTTAGATTATTACTATGGCAAACAAGCTGCATCGGAATATGTAATTGGCACAAGAAAAAGTATTAAAAACGATCGCCCAATTATTGGAGTATACAACGTAAACAATGAAGGTTCTGGCGATATGTATTACAAAGGCGCCAATATGTTACACACCTTGCGCCAACTTATTGAAGATGACGAGAAATGGCGACAAATACTTCGTAAAATGAATATTACCTTTTATCACCAAACGGTAACGACGAAGCAAATTGAAGATTATTTATCTGAAGAAACAGGCATCGACTTAACTGCATTTTTTAATCAATATTTAAGATCTGTAAAAACCCCTACTTTAGAATATTCTATTGACAAGAAAGTATTAAAATACAGATGGATAAATATTGTTGAAGGATTTGATATGCCTGTACAGGTTTTAATAGATGATGTAGAATCTTGGATACAACCTACTTCTGAATGGAACACTTTAGAATTAAATTCGAAACCCTCTACTTTTGAAATAGATCCCGATTTTTATATTGAAGCCCATAAATTATAATCCTTTGGAAACTCCTGAACTATACTTTAAAACAGATACAGCATGGCGCGAATGGCTCCACGACAATCATAAAGATTTTAAAGGTGTCTATTTAATTTTTTTTAAAGTTGAAAATAGTGAAGCTTCCATGCGTTGGGAAGAAGCTGTAAAAGTTGCTATTTGCTATGGTTGGGATAGACTCTACAGTAAAAAGTTTGGGCAACGGAAAGCGACGACAATATTATTCTCCAAGAAACAAAAAAAGTGTTTGGAGTGCTTTAAATAAAAAATACATTAAAACCCTTACAGAAGAAGGCTTAATACACCAATCAGGACTAGAAATTATTAAAATTGGTAAACAAAACGGTAGCTGGACGGCACTTAACCCTGTTGAGAAAGGTATTATACCAGAAGCCTTAAAAAAGGCCTTTGATGAAAACCCCGAAGCTTTTAAAAATTACAAAAACTTTGCTCCTTCATATAAAAAACATTATTTATTTTGGCTGCATAGTGCTAAACGTGATGCTACAAAAACAAAACGCATAACCGAAATTATTCGATTATGCGCTAATAATATTAAAAGTAGAGATACTTGGTAATTTAAGAGTCTCTGTTAATAAAACAGATTAGATTCCATGGTATTTTGATTAATAGAACTTGTAAATACTTGTAACATACGCTTTGCAATACCTGTCCAACCAAAATTACGTCTAGCAAAACGTGCGCCTTCCACAGATAATTCATTACGCATTTTAGGATACAGTAAAGGCATAGCCATCATAGCTCCAAATTCCGTAGGTCTATGTGGGTCTGCAAATAATGCTTGATTTCCAAAATCTATTAAATCGTACAATCCGCCATGTACAGTAACTACACTTGGTGTTCCACAAGCCATAGCCTCGATTGCTACCATACCAAAAGGTTCATAACGTGAAGGCATCACAAAAATATTAGCCGCTCGATAAACGTTGGCTAAATCTTCATCGGCTATATAATTTTTCCATGTTATTCTATCTAAAACCCCTAATTCCTTGGCTAATTTTTTTAAACCTGCAACCCCTTTATCATCTTGCTCAGACTGGTCGCCACCAATGGCTGCAACTAATCGAGCTTCCGGACAAAGTTCAAAAACCGTAGGAAGTGCTTTAATCAATAAATCGTAGCCTTTATTGTGTGCCATTCTACCTAAAGCAAGAATATCTGTAGGTTGTATATCGTATTTAGCTCTAATTTTATCATTCTCTTTTGATGGAACTGGATAAAACCGATTTTCATCAATGCCAGGCGGAATCATAGTACAGTTCTTAGAAAGCACATCGTATTGTTGAGTCAATAAATCTACTTGTGGTAGCGTTGTAGCCACAATATGGTTACACATTTGATACACGAAGTACTCCTTTCTAATACGTTCTTTAAAACGATACGTTTTTTCCATTTCCGCTTCATCCATATCACTCCCCATACTGTGTTGCTTCCACCAACCTAAAGAATGTGGTGTATGAACATGCGATATACCAAGTTCCTCAGCTATTTTTTGACCTGCCCAACCAGCATCCCAATAATGCGAGTAAACCACATCATATTTCTTATTCTCTTTTTTTATTGCGGCTAAAGTATTAGTAACAAAACCCTTTAGATGGTCGTGCATATCTTCTTTCCTGATGAATTTTTTGCCTCCAAAAGGAATACGCCATACACTATAATTTTCGTGAACATCGTCGTACTCTGGCTGATCTTCAAACTGTCGTGTTACTAAATCCACTCGTTTACCTAATCTACTAAATCGTTCTGCAAGTTCTAAAACATAAACTACTTGTCCTCCTGTATCTGGTTTACCTAATTCCGGATTCGCTCCTACATAGCCATGTAAAGAGATCATTAATATTGATTTCATAATTTTACGGTTTAGTTGTTTTTATTATTTATTAATTATTTTTAAATCATTACAAGCAGATATATATTGAGCAGCAGACCAAGCTTGATATGCTTTCCCCATTGCTTTTCCTGTTATACCATGCGCCCATTCATTAAATTCCCATTCATCATTTAAACCTTCCTTATTAATTAAGGCTAGTTTATGCAATTCGGAAATAGCCATGTCTCTAAAACCAAGTTTACCAATAAATTTTACCCAAAATCCGCCTACAAAAGGCCATATACCACCATTGTGATAATGGTTTGGCAAATTCAATAAATTAACGGTGTAATATGGTTTCCAATCTGGATCTCCTGGCGTTACTACCGGATAAACGTTAGATACAGGAAAAGGATCGTTGACCCCAACTCCTAGCATAAATTTAAAGGTTTGATGTGCTTTTTCAGCATCGACTGTACCAAACAAAAAGGCGAGCACGTTTCCGAAGACATCGCAACGCCAACTAAAATCGAAAGGTGTAGTTTGTTGAATTAAATAAGGGGTATCGCCTAGTGTAAACTGACGCTCTGCAAACGATACTGATTGAAATAATTTTTGCTGCGTAGATGGCCAAAAATTCTGTAATATTTCCTTTTTTATAACTTGCGACCATCGAATATATTCGCCTGCTTCATCATAATCGCCTAACATTTCTAACATTCTACCAAAGCATACATTAGAACGGTACCAGAGAATTTCATCGTATAAAATATTATAACTTCCTCCAAACAAATCTGTCCAGTCTCCAGCCTCGGGTATTTCTAATAAGGCATCATTATTACTATCGTGAGCGCCAAGCCAACGCATAGTCTCTTTAATATCCGAAATATATTTTCGTAAAAATTTAATATCCTTTGTAACGTTTACATATTCGTAAAATGCAATTACAACCCATATACCACTATCTATAGAGCAAATACCACCTACTCCAGAATAATCTGGTTGATTGTCTTTTAGCCGTACATTAGAAGGAATTTGTCCGTTTCTAGAACTATTTTCTATTAATGTTACTAAAGTCTGCCGTTGGCATTTATGTATTTCTTCATCATCTACTAACGACAAAGAACCTATAACCGTAATGGCTCCATCCCTAGCCCAAACGCTGTGGTAATTTTCATCGGTACCATTAGTAACATTATCTTTAATTGAACAAGCCGAAAAACCAAGTGGCGTAATATTCTTTTTTAAAGCAATAATAGCTTTTTCATAGCCTTCAAGTATTAAATCTAATTTTTCCTGATCATCTTCTGAAGCTATATTAATTAATTCTTGTTGAATAACGTAATCATCTGTATGGTCTGCATTAATTTCTACAATGGCTTCTGCTGGTAAAATACCATAATACACTAACCCTTCAACAACACCATCTCCACAATCTTTTTCAGCATGATAAACCTGTCTGTATTTCGTATATTTATAAAGCTCTTCGTGAGCATTAGCTACAACAATCCCTTTAATATCTTCCATATCGAACATCGCAGAATCATTTCCACTATCGCCGGCAACTAAAGCATTTGAAGGTGTTAAATTCAGTTTTCTTAACAACCATTGCAAAGCGTTACCCTTATTGGCCCATTTAGGAAGAATATCTAGATATTGTTCTTGAGAATACACCACATTAATATCCATATTAGCTTTAATAAAAGTATTTTCTATTTCTGCTATAACATCTTCTGAAGCGTTGTGGAAATAATAACTTCGCTTGTATGCATGCTGATATTTACTTGGCTGTTCGTTTATTGGACCATCGATATTTTGAATGATATCTTCCACCAATTTTAAATCCCAACCATCATCTAAAACATCGTTAAACTCTTTAACAATACATTTTTTATTATAATCATAAATATGTGTTCCTACTCCAGAAATAATATAATCTGGCTCTGGCAAGGTCCCTTTTTGAATTAAATGAATAACATCATCAATTAAACGCCCCGTATTATATGCAAGAAGAACACCCTGATCTGGCTTATAGGTTTTCCATATTTTACGAAAGTTACTTTTATGAGTATTAAAATCAATAAGTGTGTTATCTATATCAAAGGATAATAGTTTTATATCATGTTGATTTTTAACATTAGGTTTTTCCATAAAATCTTTAATTTTTTTAGATTATGTTCAATTTTTACTCCGTTATGAGTAGAAAATAGAGCTTTTTAATCAAAAAACCAAAGAAAACGATTCAAACCAAAAGTGTTTTCCCTATATAGTAAACAGAAGGATAAAGACTACGAAATCTTAAAAGCTGTACTATAAATTTTGAGTATATGACAATTGATAAAACAAAAAAAGCGATAAGAAATTAATTTCTTATCGCTTTTTTAATTAAAAATTTATTTATCTGATATTAAATACCACTTATAAAACTTCCATAAGGATCTTTAAATTGAGTTCCTTCTGAGAAGCGCTGTTTGCTTAATAGTTTAAACTCTACCAATGCCCAAAGCACAAATTCTTTCATAAAATACGTGTCTTCCTTTTTTAAATTAGGTTGATATTCTCCTAATAAATCATCCAAAGGAGAAATAGCATCCAACATAGCAGTATATTCTTTGTTTTTTAAATCATCTAACAATTCGAAGCCTTCTTTTTCATTGAAAAACCATGATACAATATCATCATACGGGCCTTCTTCATCTTGTTTTTGAAGTTTTCCTATCTTCGGAAAAAACTCTTCAAACATACTTTTCACAGCTTCTCCAATTAAATTATAAGCAACCGCAGCGGCACCTTCTTGTTCGCCCTCATAAACCAATTCTACTTTACCAGTTATAGATGGTATAATACCTGAAAAATCACTCAATCGAACCGTTGTACTATCATCACCACAAATTAACGCACGTCTTTCTGCTGTGCTTAATAAGTTTTCGAAAGCTGTAATACTTAGCCTAGCACTCACACCACTTTTAGCATCGATGTATTCGCTTTCTCTTGCTTCAAAAACAATTTGTTCTAATAAATCTTTTGCAAAATTGGGAACCTTTACTGCGCTTTTTTGTCCTTCAACTAAATTAGATTCTTGCTCCGTAATACGTCTAGCCGTTTCTATATCTTCAGGGTAATGCGTTAATATTTGAGATCCAATTCTATCTTTTAATGGTGTTACAATACTCCCTCTATTCGTGTAATCTTCTGGATTTGCTGTAAACAAAAACTGAATATCTAAAGGCAACCTCAACTTAAAACCTCTAATTTGAATATCGCCCTCTTGTAGAATATTAAACAATGCTACTTGTATTCTTGCTTGTAAATCGGGCAACTCATTAATTACGAAAATACAACGATTTGCTCTCGGAATCATGCCGTAATGAATAACACGATCGTCTGCATAACTTAACTTCAAATTTGCTGCTTTTATAGGATCCACATCTCCAATAATATCAGCTACTGTTACATCTGGTGTTGCTAATTTCTCAGCAAATCTATCACTTCTATGTAACCATGAAATTGGTGTATCATCTCCTTTTTCCTTTATCAACTCTACAGCAAATCTTGAAATAGGTTGCAACGGATCGTCATTAATTTCCGAACCAGATACAAACGGGATATATTCATCTAAAAGATTAAGCATTAAACGTGCTAAACGAGTTTTTGCTTGTCCGCGTAATCCTAATAAATTTATATTATGTCTTGATAAAATAGCACGTTCTAACTCAGGAATCACAGTGTTTTCATACCCATGTACGCCTTCAAAAGTGGTTTCCTTATTTTTTATTTTCACTATTAAGTTATCTCTTAATTCGTCTTTTATAGATTTACTTTTGTAACCCGACTTTTTAAGTTCCCCTAAAGTTTTTATATTTTCTGTTTTCATATTCTATTTTTTACAAACCTCTAAATTCCGATTATCATCGCAATCCACTTCCCTTAAAAACAAAGAAGCCTCGAGTGCTATTTATATTTTCACTTATCCTTTAATTCTCTTTTTTCTATTAGTTTCGTAATCTTCGAAAATCATTTCTCCTAATCCTTTTAAACCCGTATAAAATGCTTTCCCTTGGTTCGCTTTAGTGAATTCCTGCACAAACTGCATTAAATAATTATCCTGAGCAATCATAAACGTGGTAATAGGAATATGCAATCGTCTTGCTTGCTGTGCCATAGCATAACATTTATTAACAATATGCGAATCTAAACCATTACTATTTTTATAATATTGGCCGTCTGGCAAACGCAAACAACTTGGCTTTCCATCGGTAATCATAAAAATTTGTTTATTGGTATTTCTTTTTCTTCGGAGTAAATCCATTGCCAACTGCAAACCAGCTACCGTATTTGTATGGTATGGCCCTACTTTTAAATATGGAAGGTCTTTAATTTCTATTTGCCAAGCATCATTTCCAAACACTAAAATATCGAGCGTATCTTTTGGATATCGTGTTGTAATTAATTCGGCTAAAGCCATGGCTACTTTTTTTGCAGGCGTAATTCTGTCTTCACCATACAAAATCATACTATGGCTAATATCTATCATTAACACTGTACTCATTTGAGCTTTATGCAAGGTTTCTTCCACAACCAAATCATCTTCAGATAATCTAAATTCTGAAATACCATGATTTATTTGTGCATTCTTCAAACTCTCCGTCATAGACACTTTATCTAAAGCATCACCAAATTGATAGTTTCTAAAATCTCCGGTATGCTCGTCTCCGATGCCTTGGCCTTTACTTTTATGGTTACCTTGCCCGCTACGCTTAATGTTTCCAAAAATTTGATCTAACGCTTGTTGCCTAATAGCACGCTCGGTTTTTGCCGTAATAGCCATTCCGCCATTACCATCTGGATCTATTTCTTCTTTTATATAACCTTTCTTTTTAAGATCTTCAATAAAATCGTCGATAGTATATTCTGCAGTGGTTAAGGTATATTCCTTGTCTAATTCGCGCAACCAATCTATGGCTTCGTCGAAATCGCCAGAAGTATGTGTAATTAATTCTTTAAAGATATCGAATAACTTATCGAAAGGAGATTGATAAGGTGCTTCGTAAGTTTTAAAAATGAAACCTTTTCTTGATGTATTTTTATTCATAACTCTATAAAAATACTATATTTTAAATCAAAAAAAGGACAAGTAATAATCAGAAATATCTATGAGCAGAAATTATTTTATTATAATGCACTATTCTACGCGTTGTAATCCTGCTAAATCTTCAATTTTTATATACTTACCTTTTGTAGAAATAAGTTTTTCTTTTTTTAGTTGAGAAATAATACGAATAGCAGATTCTGTTGCTGTACCTACAATGTTTGCATAATCTTCCCGAGATAACAAAACACTCAACGTACCATCTCCATTAACACCAAAACTATTATTAAGATAAATTAAAACATCTGCAAGCCTTTTTCTTACGGTTTTTTGAGCCATGTTTACAATAATATCGTCCGATTCTCGTAAATCTCGCGCCATCACTTTAAGCACATCCAAAGAAAAGTTAAGATTTGTTTGAAGATCTTCCATAATTTCGGCCTTGGGAATAAAACAAACATCCATATCGCTTAATGCAACAGCTTGTAAATTTGTGCTTTCATCTGTAATCAACGAACGTTGGCCTAATAGCTGCCCTTTTACAACCATTTTCACTATTTGATCCTTGCCGTTTTCGCTTAACTTAGACAGCTTACAGATACCGTCCTTAATGCAATATACACCATTAATCACTTCTCCTTCTTCAAAAATTACTTCGCCTTTTTTTAATTTTCTTGAGGTTTTACAACCAGAAATACGAATTAATTCATCTTTAGTTAAAGACTTCATTGAATTAAATTGTTTAATTATACATTGTTCACACTTTCCCATAACCATTTTGAGGTTTTATAAAACTAACTAAAAACATATTATTTGAAAACTCTTTTAATGTAAAACTAAAAAAGGAACATCGGTATAATAACTTATTTTTGGAGTTGTAGGATTAAATAAAATCTTTTGGAAATAATTTAAATTTTTCGCCAACATGGCTATTAAATCAATTTGCTTATTCTCAACGAAACCTTGCACCGCATCTTCAATATCATTATTTGTTAAGAAATGAAAACTGTGTTCTTGGTTGTTAAAATAATCGTCTAGAAATTCTTTATTCTTTTTTTGATCTTCATTTAAATCTGCCTTATTTTTATTAATATGAAGTGCTCTTACTGCCGCATGGTTTCCTTCTACAATATCTGCCATAGGCTGTAATGTTTCTGCATGATAAAAAAATGAAAAATCTGTTGGAAATGCAATCTCTTTCATGTTCACATATTTAGCGTTTTCGGGAACAACTAATGTTGTGCATTTTACTTTTGTAATTACATTACCGGTATTCCTACCTACCGCCAAATTATTTAACCCCGATTCTCCACGGGTACCCATTACAATAAAATCAATCTTTTTTTCTGCAACCTGCTTCCTAATAGAATTAATAATGTAATTATTATCCATAACAGGATAAAACCTATGGTTAGAATTTAAGTAAGGGCTTTTTATTATTCGTTTAATAGTTTGTTGTAAAAGTTTTTTTGAAGGACTTTTTACAATACTAGAAACTTTAGTACCACCAACGGCAGGCACTTTTTCGTGAAATCTTGAATCATCGGAAGTATCAACATGTAATATGTAAAAATTACATGCCGATTTACTAAAAAAGCGGAGGGCATACTCAATGGCATTCCATGCGTTTTCAGAAAAATCTGTGGGTATTAAAATATTCTTCATGCCTATCTTCTTCTAGAAGGCAAAAATAAAGGCAGGACACTTAAGGAAATATGACCAATATCATAAATCCCCTATATTGCTAGAATTTATTGGACTTCTTGAAGTTTATCTAAGTCTAAAATTTTAATGTTTCTACCTTCAATTTCAATAATACCACTGTCTTTAAAGCCAGAAAGTGTTCTAATTAAACTTTCGGTTGCTATACCTGCAACACTAGCTAAATCATTACGAGAAATTCTTATGGTATCTTCTGGATTTCGATTCAGTTTTTCGGCAAATTTTAAGATGGTATTTGCTGTTCTTTTTTTAACCGAGCTATATGCCATTTGTAGTAAGTGATCTTTAACATCGGTAAGGTTTTCTGTTAATAACTGAATAAGCTCTAAAGTAACTTGGTGATTATTATTAAGCACATCTTTAAGCGCACTTTTGGTAACACCTATTAAGGTAGTTTCTTTTATAGCCGTTGTAGATTCTTGATAAGTTGTATTTTGAATAAATGATGTATAACCAAATAAATCGTCTTCCTTATAAAGCGCTGTTGTTAAGTCTTTACCTTTCTCATCAAATTTATGAGACTTCACTAAACCTTTAGAAATTAAATAAATATAATTAGAATTTTGCCCTTCCTGATAAATAACATCACCTTTTCCAAAGTTTATTACTTCACCATTATCATCAAAAAAATTCTTTAAATCGTTTAATGTTCTAATTTCAGATTCATCGGAACTTGTTCCTTCCTGTTCTTCATGTATATCTTTTAAAATAGCAGCTTTGGCTAGTCTACTTTCTATAGCACTAATAAGTTCTTCTTCTTCAAAAGGCTTGGTAATATAATCATCGGCACCTAAATCCATTCCTTTTCTAACATCTCTACGCTCCGTTTTTGCAGATAAAAATATAAAAGGGATATGCTTTGTACTTTCGTTTTTAGATAATGCTTCCAAAACGCCATAACCATCAAGTTCTGGCATCATAATATCGCAGATAATAATATTAGGTAAATTTTTAATAGCCCGTTCTACTCCAATTTTTCCATTTGGAGCTGTAATCATATTATAGTTAGATAATTCTAGTAATTCCGCTGTGTTCTCTCTTAAAACAACATCATCTTCTATCAATAATACTTTATTCATTATTCTGCTTTATTTTTTATTATAATTGTAAATATACTTCCTTTATTTTCTTCACTTACAAAACTTATAGTACCTCCTAAATTTTCTAAATGATTTTTAACAATATTTAAACCAATACCTGTACCTTGTTCTAGTAAAGCATTTTCTGCTCTAAAATAGCGGTTAAATATCCTTTTTTGATCTTTAATAGGAATCCCAATACCATTATCCTTTATATCAAATGTAGTATGCGTATTATCTTGCTTTATATGAATATCTACAATGGTGTTTTCAGATGAATACTTAATGGCATTATGCACCAAATTTGATAATGCTAATTCTAAAATCTTCTCATCCTGATGCATCGAATAATCGTCAATATTCTCAGGATAATTAATTTTCTGTCCATCTTTTAAAAGCATATTGGCATTATAAACCACCTCGTTAACCACTTTACTTAATTTAAAAGTAGTTAATTTATAATTCATTTTTCCGGTTTCTAATTTTTCAATAGATAAAAAATCGTTCAATATATTATTTAGGTAATGTACCTTATCAGAAATTGTTTTTATATGCTTATCTCTTCGTTCCTGCTGCTCAGTTAACTTATACTTACTCAGTAACATAGCCGACGTTAAAATACCACTTAAAGGTGTTTTAAACTCATGTGAAACTAAGGACAAAAACTTAGTTTTCAACTCATTAAGCTCCTTTTCTTTTTTAAGCGCATTACTTATTTCATTTTGAGCATCAATACGTTTCTTTATTTCCTCGTCACGCTGAACATTTACTGTTTTTAATTCTTTAACAGTATTACTTAATTCATTGGTACGCTCCTGCACTTTTTGTTCTAATTCCGTATTTAACTCTAGCAACTGGAGTTCTTGTTGCTTACGTATAGAAATATCTATAACCAAAGTCATTATATAAGACTCTCCATTAATTTCTAACGGATTTAAACCTGCTTCTACTGGAAATATAGAACCGTCTTTACGTGCGCCATACAAATCCCGACCACGTCCCATTTTACGACTTTCCTTATGCTTCATAAAACCATCAAAATGAGCACCATGATCGGCATGATAGGTTTTTGGTATTAAAATATTAAGGTCACTGTTTAGAAGTTCATTTTTAGTATAACCAAACATACTCTCGGAAGACCTGTTTGTAGCAACAATTTTCTGATGTTTATCTACAACAATAACACCTTCTGAAACAGCTTCAAAAAGGACATTAAAAACACGATCATTATTTTGAAACATTAACAAATATGATTTTAAACTTTATAATAAATATTAAAATTGTAAACAAACAGAAAGAGTTATATAGCTTACAACTACTCACACCAAAATATTGTATTTTGTAAAAATAAATAAAACATGACAAATATCATATTTAAAATCGAGTTGATTTGTGATTTTTGTTTTAGGTATAATTGAGCAAATTTAAATGAGTAAAACCCCTTGTTTTCACTGTGGTTTAGACGCGTCTGCGGCTAATATCACATTTGATGATAAATCATTCTGTTGTAATGGTTGCAAAACCGTCTACGAAATATTCTCTACAAACGATTTAACGTGTTACTATGATTTACAAGCATCTGCAGGTACAAAACCTAGCGACATTGATGGTAAATACAACTTTCTAGACAATGCTAAAATTGTTGAAAGTATATTGGAATTCAACGATGAAAAAACTCAAATAGCAACATTATACATTCCGCACATTCATTGTAGTTCTTGTATTTGGGTTCTTGAAAATTTAAATAAATTAAATCCTTCAATAAGGTCTTCTATTGTAAACTTCGGAAAGAAAACAGTTAGAGTAACATACAACTGCGAAGCGATTTCGATAAAACAATTGGTTAAACTTTTAAGCAGTATTGGTTACGAACCTTTTATTAGTTTAGACGATTATAGCGTTGGTAAAAAGAATGTAGACAGATCCTTAATTTATAAACTAGGCGTAGCTGGTTTTGCCTTCGGAAACATTATGTTTTTATCGTTTCCAGAGTATTTCCAGGTAACTGGTTTTTGGATTGAAACATATGCACCTGTTTTTAGATGGCTCATGTTTTCCTTCTCACTTCCTGTGGTTTTTTATTCGGGGCAAGATTATCTAATTTCAGCTTATAAAGGCTTACGTGCTAAAATTTTAAATATTGATGTCCCCATTTCACTGGGAATTATTGTTTTATTTATAAGAAGCACGGCGGAAATTATTTTAAACCTTGGAACAGGCTTTTTTGATAGTTTGGCAGGACTTATTTTTTTCTTATTACTCGGAAAGTTTTTTCAGCAAAAAACCTATAACTTCCTATCATTCGAACGTGATTACAAATCGTATTTCCCTATCGGAATAACCAAATTACATACCGATGGAAAAGAAGAATCTGTACAAGTTTACGATATTGAAAAAGGCGATCGATTACTTATTAGAAATGAAGAATTAATTCCTGTAGACTGTATATTAATTAGCGGTAAAGCACGTATTGATTATAGCTTTGTAACTGGAGAATCTGAAGCAGTCTCAAAACAATCTGGCGATAAATTATTTGCAGGGGGAAAACAGCTAAAAGGCAGTATTGAGGTAGATGTTTTAAAAACCGTAGAACAAAGTTATTTAACCCAACTTTGGAGTAACGATGTTTTTAATAAAAATAAAGAAGATGGTTTTACAACCCTAACAAATGCTATTAGTAAAAAATTCACGATAGCCGTTTTAAGCATTGCCTTTATAGCCACTGTTTATTGGTTATTTATAGATCCATCAAAAGCTCTAAATGTTTTTACAGCCGTTTTAATAATAGCTTGCCCTTGTGCTATAGCATTAGCCGCACCTTTTACTTTCGGTAATTTACTTCGTATTTTTGGGAAACTAAAATTCTATGCAAAAAACGCTTCGGTTATCGAGCAGTTAGCAGCTATTAACACTATTATTTTTGATAAAACAGGAACTATAACGGCAAACAAGGAAACATCTATAAAATATGAAGGCTCTAATCTTTCAAATGAAGAAGAAGCGCTTCTTAAAAGCACCTTACGTAATTCAAACCATCCTTTAAGCAGGTCCTTATACAGTCTTTTAGATAAGCATAACATTGTAACTCTAGACAACTACGAAGAGCATATTGGTAAAGGTATTGAAGCAAAACACAACCAAGATACCATTAAAATAGGCTCTGCCCCTTTTGTTGGCTTTAATTCTGAAAACGCAACACTAAACACAGCTGTGTATGTTAGTACTAATAGCCAATATAAAGGACGATTTACTTTTTATAATAAATACAGAAAAGGACTTTCTAAATTGTTTAATAAATTAAAAAAACATTACGATTTAGTTATTCTTTCGGGCGATAATGCAGGTGAAACAGAAAACCTAACAAAGTTACTACCTGCAAAAACAAAACTATTTTTTAATCAGAAACCAGAAGATAAATTAGAATACATAAAACACCATCAAAAATCTGGAGCAAAAGTATTAATGATTGGTGATGGTCTAAACGATGCTGGGGCCTTGGCTCAAAGTAATGTAGGTATTGCTATTTCAGAAAACGTAAACATATTTTCTCCAGCATGTGATGCTATTCTCGACGCTTCAAAATTTAACGAATTACCCGATTTTATAAAAGCCTCCAAATCTGCTGTAAAAATTATAAAATATAGTTTTTTACTATCATTCGTTTATAATAGTATAGGGCTTTACTTTGCAGTTACAGGACAACTAGCACCTGTTATTGCTGCTATTTTAATGCCTTTAAGCTCAATTAGTATTGTTCTATTTACAACGGTTAGCACAAATATTTTAGGAAGAAAATTAAAAAATTAAAAAAAATGCTTTTAACAAAATTTTAAGTTAAAAAAAAGTAATACATTTATCTAAATTAAAACATCAGAAACTAATAAAACATGATAAATGTCATGTTTTAGCCAAAAACATAAAAGTATTTTTGGCGCATAACTTCAATTAAGGTATGAGTGTTATATATATATTATTAACTATTAGCATAATTGTTGCTATTGGCTTTTTTGTAGCGTTTATTATTGCTGTTCGAAATGGACAGTTCGATGATAGCTACACCCCCTCTGTTCGTATGCTTTTTGAAGATGAACTAGTTAAAGAAAAAACCAAAAAAACAATTTCAACTAAAAACGATTAACTTTTAATTTATGGAAATGCAACAGTTTAAGTACGATAATAAAATCGTTACAAAATTTATTTATGCCACCATCGTTTTTGGTGTTGTGGGTATGTCGGTAGGTTTACTACTAGCATTCTTATTTTTATTCCCAAATTTAACCGATGGAATTCCTTGGTTAAGTTTTGGTAGATTAAGACCTCTACACACCAATGCTGTAATTTTTGCTTTTGTAGGTAACGCCATGTTTGCGGGTATTTATTACTCTTTACAACGTTTACTAAAAACAAGAATGGCTAGTGATTTATTAAGTAATATTAACTTTTGGGGTTGGCAACTTATTATTGTTGCAGCAGCTATTACATTACCTTTAGGTTATACATCTACTAAAGAATATGCCGAATTAGAATGGCCAATAGATATAGCCATTACAATTGTTTGGGTTATTTTTGGTATCAACATGATTTGGACTATTTTAAAACGTAGACAACGCCATTTATATGTTGCTATATGGTTTTACTTAGCCACATTCGTTACGGTTGCTGTACTTCATATTTTTAATAATTTAGAATTACCTGTAAGTGCATTTAAAAGTTATTCTGTTTACGCAGGTGTTCAAG
The DNA here is from genome assembly GCF_009796805.1 of Algibacter sp. L1A34. Classification (NCBI taxonomy): domain Bacteria; kingdom Pseudomonadati; phylum Bacteroidota; class Flavobacteriia; order Flavobacteriales; family Flavobacteriaceae; genus Algibacter; species Algibacter sp. L1A34. Next base: position 340,358 of record NZ_CP047029.1, read on the forward strand.
ATGCCTTAGTGCAATGGTGGTATGGCCACAATGCAGTAGCATTCTTTTTAACAACACCATATTTAGGACTTATGTATTACTTTGTTCCTAAAGCTGCAAACAGACCCGTATACTCATATAGATTATCTATTGTACACTTTTGGTCTCTTATATTTATTTATATCTGGGCTGGACCTCACCACTTATTATATACAGCATTACCAGAATGGGCACAAGCCTTAGGTACTACATTCTCAATAATGTTATTAATGCCATCTTGGGGTGGTATGATTAATGGTTTATTAACACTTCGTGGTGCTTGGGACAAAGTACGTACCGATCCTGTTTTAAAATTCATGGTTGTAGCTATTACAGGTTATGGTATGGCAACGTTTGAAGGCCCAATGCTTTCTCTTAAAAGTGTAAATGCCGTAGCGCATTTTACCGATTGGATTATTGCACACGTACACGTTGGTGCTCTAGCTTGGAATGGTTTCTTAGCCTTCGGTATGATCTATTATTTGATACCTCGTTTATTTAAAACAAAAATGCACTCCTTAAGCTTAATGAATCTACACTTTTGGATAGGTACATTAGGGATCATTATGTATGCATTACCTTTATATGTTGCTGGATTTACTCAATATTCTATGTGGCAACAATTTAATCCAGACGGTACCTTAGTATACGGTAACTTCTTGGAAACTGTTACCGAAATTATGCCAATGTACATGATGCGTGCTATTGGTGGTTGTTTATATATTAGTGGTATGTTTATCTTGGTTTTCAACGTCATCATGACTATAAGACAAGGTAGTAAAGTTGAAGACGAATTAGCCGAAGCACCAGCACTAGAACGCGTATCTAAAAAACGTACTGCAAACGAAGGATGGCACACTTGGTTAGAGCGTAAACCGATCCAATTAACAATTTTAGCAACCATAGCCATTTTAATTGGTGGTATTGTTCAAATTGTACCAACCCTTATGGTAAAATCTAATATCCCAACAATATCAAGTGTAAAACCATATACACCATTAGAATTAGAGGGTAGAGATATTTATATCCGTGAAGGTTGTGTAAGCTGCCACACACAAATGGTTCGTCCGTTTAGACATGAAGTTGAACGTTATGGTGAATACTCGAAAGCAGGAGAATTTGTTTACGATCACCCATTCCTTTGGGGTTCTAAGCGTACCGGTCCAGATTTACATAGAATTGGAGCAAAATACTCAGACAACTGGCACTTTAACCACATGTACGATCCACAAAGTACCTCTTCAGGTTCTATTATGCCAAGATATCCTTGGTTAATTACTGGAACGGGTAGTGAACTTGACAAATCTTTAACCGAAACAAAAATGGAAGCTATGGTTACTCTTGGCGTACCTTATTCGGAAGAAGAAATTGCAAACGCCCAAGAAGACATGTTGACACAAGGCGCTCAAATTGAAGAGAACTTACACCAAGATCCCGATTTCGCAAAAACTTATGAAGCTGATAAAAAATACGCAGCCGATAATGGAGAGCCGTTTATAGAAATGAAAAACAGAGAAATTGTTGCGCTAATTGCTTATTTACAGCGTTTAGGCACCGATATATCAGTTAAACCAGAACAACAAAATTAATAACCTCCAAAACAATATAAAATCATGTTGAAATTTATAAAATACCACATGGAGAGTATTGATGGTATCGAGATTTACCCAATAATTTCGTTAATCATATTCTTTACTTTTTTTGTACTTCTTTTTTGGTGGGTTATTACTGCAAAAAAAGACTATATACAAAACGTTAGCAACCTGCCTTTAGAAACTCAAAACGACGAAACATTATGAGAAAACTAATTCCATCTTGGATACGAATTCCCGTAGCCTTTTTAATAATTGTAGCCATAACAGAATACTTTGTAGATTCTGGTGGAAAACCAGCATTTATGGAATATACTGCTGTTCAATTATTTTTAATTTTAGTTCTTTTAATTTTAATAGCTATTGAAGCTGTTCTTGGAGCATTGGAAACTATTATGCTTCATAAATTAGATGAAGAAGCTAAAGCACGTTTCTTAGCCGAAAAGGAATTTGGTTATAAGTTTACTTGGTTAAAAGAGACTTACACCAAATTACTAGGTCAGAAACCTATTGAACAAGAAAGCGAAATAATTTTAGATCATAATTATGATGGCATAAAAGAATTAGATAATAATTTACCACCATGGTGGGTTTATGCTTTTTATATGTCGATTATTTTTGCTGTTGTATACTTCTTAAAGTATCAAGTATTTAATGGAGACACCCAACTTGATGAATTAGAAACAGAAATAGCAGAAGCTAGAATTTCTATTGAAGAATATAAAAAAACGGCTAAAGATTTAGTTGATTTTAATACTGTAACTCTACTAAGTGATGCTTCGGATTTAAAAGCAGGAAAAGCAACTTTTGAAACCAACTGCGTAGCATGCCACATGGCTGATGGTGGCGGTGGAATTGGCCCAAACTTAACCGATAAACATTGGATTTTAGGCGGTGATATTAAGCATGTATTTAAAACAGTATCTGAAGGAGGTCGTTCAGGAAAAGGAATGATTGCTTGGAAATCACAACTTAAACCTGCTCAAATGGCACAAGTAGCTAGTTATGTTTTAAGCTTACAAGGTACAGCACCAGCAAACCCGAAAGAACCGCAAGGAGATATTTGGGAAGGCGAAGATACCGCAGAAATACAATAAAATTTAAGAATAGAATACAACTAACTCAATATATATTCAAGACTTGCTAGTAAAACTAACTGGTAGGTCTACAATACCTAAAACAAGTGGAAACCCCAGAAAACGAAACATTTAGAGACTCCATAGGAACGATTACCGAAGATGGTAAACGTGCTTGGGTATTCCCAAAGAAACCTAGTGGAAAGTTTTATAAGTATCGTAAATACGTAAGCTACGGTTTATTAGCATTTTTATTACTCGCACCATTTATAAAGATTAATGGTAATCAGTTTTTAATGTTTAATATTCTTGAGCGCCGATTTAATATTTTTGGTTTTCCTTTTTGGCCACAAGATTTTCATCTATTTGTAATATCGATGATTATTGGCGTTGTATTTGTAGCGCTCTTTACTGTAGCGTTTGGACGTATTTTCTGTGGATGGATTTGTCCGCAAACCATTTTTATGGAAATGGTATTTAGACGTATCGAGTATTGGATTGAAGGTGATAGAGGTAAACAAATGCGTTTAGCAAAAATGCCTTGGAATGCTGAAAAGATTAGAAAGAAAACATTAAAAACGGTAATTTTCATATTAATATCGTTTATAATAGCCAATGTATTTTTAGCTTATTTAATAAGCAGCGATACGCTAATTTCCTATATAACCGATGGCCCCGCAGAACATTTAAGTACGCTAATATCTCTAACGATATTTACAGCCGTATTCTATTTTATTTTTGCATGGTTTAGAGAGCAAGTTTGTATTATAGCTTGTCCTTATGGAAGGTTACAAGGTGTACTTTTAGATACAAAATCTATTGTTGTGGCTTACGACCATAAACGCGGAGAGGCTGAAAATGGTAGAAAAAAATTCAGAAAAAGTGAAGACCGAGAAGCTTTAGGGCATGGAGATTGTATAGATTGTATGCAATGTGTAAACGTTTGTCCTACAGGAATAGATATTAGAAACGGTACGCAATTAGAATGTGTAAATTGTACAGCTTGTATTGATGAATGCGACCATATTATGGAAAGTATTAACCTTCCAAAAGGGTTAATTCGTTATACGAGTGAAGAAAATATAGAAAAGAAAACGCCGTTTAAATTTACACCAAGAATTAAAGGGTATACAGCGGTATTGGCTATTTTAACAGGTTTACTTATTGGTATGTTATTTTTAAGAAATGATGTAGAAGCCAATATTTTAAGGCTACCAGGTCAACTTTATGAACATAAGGACAATAACATTATTAGTAACGTGTTTACTTATAAATTGGTTAACAAAACATCGGAAGATATAAATGATGTTAGTTTTAAGCTGATGTCACATAAAGGAGAATTGAAATTAGTAGCAACTCACGATCATTTTATAGTACCTAGACAGCAAATCTCTAAAGGGACTTTGTTTGTTGAAATAAACAATTCGGCTTTAAGTGGCGATAGAAATAAAATTAAAATCGGAATTTACTCTGGTGATAAATTAATTGAAACCACTACTGCTAACTTTTTAGGGCCACGAAGTTTTAAGTAAACCAATAATTATAAATTGAAAAGCACCTTGGCAGATGTGTGCATTAGGGATTGAACGACCTGTTTGAGCTCCCCGACCAAAGGAAGGGAGCGAGTAGTGAAAGCCCGACCCGTAGGGTAATGCCATTAATTAAGTAGACCGTGAATTAGTCTACAGTTGTACAGTCTTTAAGATTGTGTAAAATGAATAAAAAAATGTGTTATGAAATTTAATTGGGGAACTGGAGTTGTATTAGCATTTATTGGCTTTATAACATTTATAATGTACTTTGTTATTAGTATGTTTTCGAGCGAAAATTTTAAAAATGACTTAGTTACAGAAGATTATTATGGAGCAGAATTGCTGTACCAAAATGATATAAACAAAATTAAAAATTCGGAGCAATTAACAGAAAACGTTAGCTATTTACAAACCAGCGCGGGCTTAAAAATTGTTTTTCCTAAGGAATTTGATTCTAAAAAAATTACAGGAAAAGTGTTCCTATATAGACCATCTAACAAACAACTAGACTTTGAGACTTCTATTGTTTCACTGTCTGATTCTAATTTGCTCATACCTGACAAACGTTTGGTAGATGGTCGTTGGAACATTAAAATTGATTGGCAATATAAGGGAAATTCTTATCTATTTAAAGAATCTATAATTTATTAACATGCTTTTCTCGGCATTTATACTTGGCTTATTGGGTAGTTTTCACTGTGTGGGCATGTGTGGACCTATTGCTTTTATGCTTCCCGTTGACCGGAATAATGCGTTTAAAAAAGCAGTTCAGATTGGTGTTTATCACTTTGGCAGACTGCTTGCTTACAGTATAATTGGCCTTGTTTTTGGATTAATTGGCAAGAGTTTATTTTTGTTTGGGTTCCAACAACAGCTTTCTATTTTTATTGGTGTTTTAATGATTTTAGTGGTTTTAATTCCGCAGAAAATCTTTAATAAATATAATTTTTCGAAACCTATTTATCGACTTATTTCTAAAGTTAAATCTGCTTTAGGCTCTGCCATGAAGAAAAAAACGATGGATACCTTTTTAACTATTGGTTTTTTGAATGGATTTTTACCTTGTGGCTTAGTTTATATGGCTGTTTTTGCTGCTATTGCAAGCGGAAACGCACTAAGTGGTAGTTTGTATATGGCTGTTTTTGGTTTAGGAACTATACCCTTAATGACTACGGCAATATATTTCTCACAATTTTTAAAGGGTGCTGCACGACAAAAAATACAGAAAGCTATTCCTGTTTTTATTGTAATTATTGGTCTTTTATTTATTATTCGAGGTTTAGGCTTGGGTATTCCGTACTTATCTCCTACTCCTGTTTATGATATGGTTTCGTCTGGTATAGACTGCCATTAACAATTATTTTTTATTTGAATTTCATATAAAAAAATAATTTCGCCACCCTGAGTTTAATCAGAATGACGAAATTACATCCATTACAACAGAAAATCTTTTATTCCATCTTTATTGTTAGAACTGGTAAAGTAGAATGATTAACAACATCCTCTCCTACACTTCCTTGAAAGAAGTGAGCTAAACCTTTTCGTCCATGTGTTGGCATTACAATTAAGTCTGCTTTACTTTTATTAGAGAAATGTAAAATACCATCATCTACCGTATAATCGGAAACGAAACGTAAATCTTCTAAGTGGTTTAAGCTTCTATCGGCTTTAGTAAAAAAGTGAACTGCCTTTTTCTCTAATTCCGTAGTACTTTGAAATCTCTCGTTTGGCAAATTAACATGTACTAAATATATTTTAGAAGCAACATCTTGAAACATCTTACGAGTATTTATGTAAGACTGTATAGATTCTTCTTCTAAATCTGTTGCAAGCACAATAACATCGAAATTAACATCTACAACATTATTCTTTACTATTAAAACAGGTATTTCGGAATTTCTAACCACACGCTCAGTATTAGATCCAATAAACATTTCTTGGATTCCACTTGAGCCATGAGAACCCATAATTATAATATCGACATTATTCTCTTTGGCAACATCATTAACTTCACTAAATACCTTAAAATGCTTTATTATAGGAGTTACATTCACTCCTTTTAAATAATCTTTATCTAAGAAATCTTTAAACTTTTTTTCTGCTAATTTCATAAAAAAAACAGCTTGTTGTCCTAACAGCTCATCTGAGGCAGTTAGTGCAACTGTAGACATTTCTAGCATATGTAAAACAAGCACCTCTGCGTCATGTTTTTTTGCTAATGTAGCTGCGGTTTTTAAAGCATATTCTGAATGTTCTGAAAAATCGATGGGTACAATAATTTTTTTCATTTTTTTTCTTTTTAAGTTGTTGTTAGATTTAAGGGAAATTACAGCTTACTAAATTATTAAAATAATTGGATTAAACTATTAAACCGTCATAGAAAATAATTGTGTATCGGGTTGTTTACGCTGCAGCAACAAATCGAAAGCCATACAGATGTTTCTAACAAATGGTTGTCCTTTTTCGGTAACCTCAATACTATTCTTGTCTATTGTTAATAAACCGTCCTGCTCCATTTCTTTTAAGCGAACTAAGACATCCGGCAACTCTGGAAAGCGAAGTTCTTCATTCATCCAACTTGTTTTAAAACGACACATTAAATTAAGAATGTGTTGCCTTATTACTAAATCTTCTTCATTTAAAATATGCCCTCTATAAACGGGTATAATATTATCTTCTAATAAATTATAATAACTCTCTAGGCCTTTAACGTTTTGTGAAAACCCATACCAACTATCACTTATAGAAGAAACCCCTAAACCTATCATAGCCTGCGTTTTAGAAGCGGTATACCCCATGAAGTTACGGTGTAAATTACCGTTTTCCATAGATTTAAAAAGGCTGTCTGTTTTTAATGCAAAATGGTCCATACCAATTTCATTATAACCTACTTCGGCAAGTAATTGTTTTCCTAACTCGTATTGTTTTCTTTTTAATTCTGGTGCTGGTAAATCTTGATCGTTAAAACCTCGTTGACCATTACCTTTTATCCATGGCACATGCGCATAACTGTAAAACGCCAATCGATCTGGCAATAGCTCCTTTGTTTTTAAGATTGTAGATTTAACATGATCTATAGTCTGAAATGGTAAACCGAAAATAATATCATGACCAACAGAGGTGTAACCAACTTCTCTAGCCAATTCTGTAGCACGCTTTACGTTTTCAAAAGGTTGAATACGATGAATGGCTTTCTGAACGGTTTCGTTGTAATCTTGCACTCCATAACTTACTCGTCTAAATCCAACATCAAAAAGAGCTTGTAAATGTTCACGAGTGGTATTATTAGGATGTCCCTCAAAGCTAAATTCGTAATTATCGGCTAAAACAGATCGTTTTATAATACCGTTAATTAATAGTTTTAAATGTTCTGGACTAAAAAATGTTGGTGTTCCACCTCCAAGGTGTAATTCCTTAATAATTGGTTTTTCATCGAACAACTCTAAATATAAATCCCACTCTCTTAAAACTGCATTTATGTATGGAGACTCTACACTGTGTTGTTTAGTAATACGCTTATTACAACCACAAAATGTACATAAACTTTCGCAAAAAGGAAGATGAATATAAAGGCTAATACCTTCTTTGGAATTACTTTCCTTAAAAGATTGTATTAACGATTGTTTCCATTGGTTTAATGAAAAAGTCTCATTATTCCAATAGGGAACAGTTGGATAACTCGTATATCGAGGTCCAGAAATATTATATTTATCAACTAATGAATTATTCATGCTTAACATTTAATATTCAAAATTATAGGAATCCTTTCGTTAAATATATGATATATATCATGCCTAATCTTGCATGTCATTTATTATTGCCTTAACTTTCGACTAAATAAAAAAAGCATAAAAAAATGAAAAAAATAAGTATTCTATTCTTTGCATTAGCTATCAGTTTAACCTCTTGCAAAAACGACAAAAAAGAAACTAAAACTGAAACAACAGAAGATGTTGTAACTGCAGTAAAATATGTTATTAAGCCTGAAGCAACTTCAGTAAAATGGACTGCTTATAAAACTACAGAAAAGAAGCCTGTTGGAGGAGAATTTAAAATTGTAAATTTTGAAGAAAAAACTGGATCTACTCCAGAAGAAGCTTTAAATGATTTAGAATTTTCTATTCCTATTAGTAGTCTCTTTACAAATGATGCTACCAACACTCGTGATGCTAAGATTATGACTTCGTTTTTCGGAGCAATGCTAGATACAGAATTTTTAACAGGAACCATTAATCATACAGATGGTTCGTACTCTGCAACAATTACAATGAATGGTGTGACTACCAATTTACCTCTAGACATTAAAATTACTGAAGGACGACGTGTAGTAATGACAGGTGTTATGAATTTAAAAGATTGGGATGCACTTGGAGCTTTAGAATCGCTTAACAAAGTTTGTTTCGATTTACATAAAGGTGCAGATGGTGTTAGTAAAACATGGGAAGATGTTGCTATTGAAGTTAATACCTTTCTAGGCGAAAATTAAACCATTTCCATTTTTTAAAGATTTACAATTACAAAAAAAGATAAATTAAGCTACTTTAACGAGTAGCTTTTTTACTTTTACAACATAAAACAAAAGTTTTTAGAAATGAACCCATCGGCTTCAGGTTGGATTAATAAACTGTTAACAGATGTTAGCAAGAAGGACTCTTTATTTAATTTAGATAAAGAATCTTTTTACGATTCATTACGAGATTCTGGTTTTATCTACGGAAGTAACTTAGAGGTTGTAGAAAATACTTTTGACGCCAAAAACCTCACAGAAGATGAGCTTTGCAAAGCAAATTTATGCCTAGCCTTTTTATATACATATAAAAAATCTGATTCTGAAACAGAATTTGTTAATAGCGTAATAGGTTTCTACACAGCTATAAAAGAATTGAAAACTTCTTTTTTTCAAGATTTATTAGGAGGAAAAAAGTCGAGCGAACAACTAGAGAATATAATAAATAAACGCGTCCAAATAGATGCGAATATTTTAACAAAAAACTTCAACTACTTTATAATAAACGCATTGCTCTACATCGACGTCCTGGCATACCAAACGTATTTAAAAAACGAAACTATTTCAATTGAGTATTTAAAAAATTTAGAAGCAGCAATTACCTCTATTACTTTAGAAGTGTTAAACGCTAAAGCAACAAAGAATAAATATGATGAAAGTTTAATTAAATTATTTGAATCTTCGCTACGCTACCAAAACGATAAACTAATTGATTATGCCACAGCTGTAGCTATGGTACAAACAACTAAAGAAGCTTATTACATCTTAGATATTGCTTGCATGGCATCCTGGAGCGATGCTATTATAGATGAAAAAGAATATCAATTTTTAGTAAAACTCGGGTACGATTTAAACTTAAGTAGCGACCGAATTCAGCTATCCATTCAAACTGTTAACGCCTTTTACACTGCAAATAAAAATAATATTGCACTTTTAAGTTCTAAAAACATTGCGCATAGTTTTTACGATAATTCTAGCAAAATAGTGCACAAACTTATTACTAGAAACAGTAAACGTTTGTATCGAGAATTGATAGATAGTAAGGAACTCATGATTTTACTAACACAATCTACCGTTAGAGATTTAACTAAAGAAGAGCAGAAAAAAGTAACCGATCAATTATTAGATATTTTTAAATCCATTCCTAGTTTGGCCATTTTTCTATTACCTGGAGGCGCTATTTTATTGCCTTTGGTTATAAAATTTATTCCAAAATTATTACCTTCTGCTTTTGATGAGAATAGGATAAAAAAATAATACTTTTATCTTATATCAATTTATAACATTATGGAGTAAACTGGTCTGAATTACTTCAACTAAAACTAAAAAACCATGTCGAATTCAATAAACGATAATGAATCTTTAGATCCAGAAAACTGGGAAGAATCGAAAGCCTTAATGCATAAAATGGTTGATGATGCTTTCGATTACGTAAAAAACGTAAGAGATCGAAAAATTTGGCAAGATATGCCAGAATCGGTTTTAGAACAATTTAAAACCGATTTACCCAAAGCACCTAGCAAAGCAGAATCTGTTTATGAGGACTTACAAGAAAACGTATTACCCTACCCTATGGGGAATATCCACCCGAGATTTTGGGCTTGGTATATGGGAAATGGAACCATTTCTGGTGTTATGGGCGATTTTTGGGCCTCTATTATAAACCCTAATTTAGGTGGAGGAAACCATGCAGGACACCAAGTTGAATTACAAGTTATTAATTGGATAAAAGAAATTATTGAATTCCCTAAAACCGCTAGTGGCCTTTTAGTTAGTGGTGGTTCTATGGCAAATTTTGCAGGTCTTGCCGTTGCCCGAAACGTAAAAGCAGGTTACGATATTAGAAAAGAAGGTCTAAAAGAAAATAATCTTGTCTTTTATGGTTCTTCGGAAGTACATAGTTGCAACACAAAAGCGATAGAACTTCTAGGTTTAGGCACAAAAAGCCTTAAAAAAATTGAAGTTAACGACGATTATACTATAAATATTGACGCTCTAAAAGAACAAATAAAAACGGATAAAGCCAACGGATTAAAACCTGTTTGCGTTATAGGCACATCGGGAACTGTAAACACTGGTGCTATAGACAATCTAAATGCCATTGCAGATATATGCAAAGCTGAAAATTTATGGTTTCATGTTGATGGAGCAATTGGAGCTATTGCCATGCTTTCTGATATTGTAAAACCTCAACTTAAAGGTATTGAACGTGCAGATTCGGTTGCTTTAGATTTACACAAATGGTTGCACATGCCTTTTGAGGCCGGTTGCGTACTTGTAAAAGACAGCAAAGAACATAAAGATACATTTTCTTTAATTCCAGAATATTTAGCTAAAAACACTCGCGGATTGGCTTCTGGAGAGAATTGGTTTAGCGAATATGGCTTGCAACTATCAAGACGCTTTAGAGCTTTAAAAGTTTGGATGTCTCTTAAAGAACACGGCAGTGAAAAATTTGGCAGAATGATTACTAAAAATGTAAACCAAGCCTTTTATTTAAAAGATTTAATAAACAAACACCAAGATTTAGAATTACTCGCTCCCATTGGTTTAGATATTGTATGTTTTAGATACAAACCTAAAAATCTAAGTTTAGAAGATTTAAATGCTTTAAACAAAGAAATTAAACTTCAGCTTGAAGAACGCGCCATTGCATTACCAGGCTACACAACGCTAAAAGGAATGTACTGCATCCGTTGTGCTATTTCGAGTCATCGTGTAACCAACGCGGATTTTGATGTTTTAATTACTGAAGTTTTAAATATTGGGAGAGAGATAATTTAATATAGTAAAGTTAATTTTGATAAGCCTAATGAGTATTTATAGTTGGGCTCCATTTACTCATAATCGCTAAAAAAGTGAAAATTAAAAAAAAGTCATTATTAATTATAAGTGGAATTATTCTAATCGGATTTTTCTTTTATTATTTAGGTTGGTCTCTATCACCCGGAAGCTATTCAAGAGCCGAAACATACGAATTTAATATTTCTGAAGAAACCCTTATTGAAATAATAAACGAGGTAAAAACGGAAAACAAGGAACTTGATGCGAAAACTTATTTTGAAGATTACAAAAACAAACATTGGCACTTTTTTTACTTCCAATATCTAGACAAAAATCAAATAATCCATACTTGGTCTAGACCGAAGAATAAAACAACCACCACATTTGCCTTTGTTGCATATAAAAGTAGGAATGATGTTGGAAACTGGATTTCAGCCAATAAATATTTTTGGTGGTGGAAAAACTCAGAAGCAAAAAACGAATTTGAAACAAGGATATTAAAGAAAATTGAAGACAAAATAAAAAAATCTATTTTGCGCTAATATGTTTTTTTTGAATTCCCTTGCGAAAATCCTTCGCTAACAAAAACGCAACGATCCAGAGACAAAGCGATTAAAGCATAAATTTCTATCCACATTCAAACATAACGACTTACAATATCAAAGATATTTAACTAAATCACAATCATTTTTATTTTTTTTGTTAGTTTTACGAAAACTAATTACAAATAAATTTGAAGACATCATATACTATTGAGGAAATTAACGACGTATTACAAGGCGAACTAATTGGCCATACTACGCAAAAAATTAATGGACCAGAACAATTACAAAATGCAAATAATAACCATATCACTTTCGTTGGAAGTGTAAAATATGTTAAGTTTTGGGCCGACTCAAAAGCATGCGCCGCTGTAGTAAACGATAATTTAAAAATTGAACCAGGAGAAAATCGCGCGATAATTAAAGTGAAAAATGCCGATTTAGCTATGGCAAAAATATTGGAACTTTACAACCAACCAGCTCCAGTATTTGATACAGATATTCACCCAACGGCCGTTATACATGAAACAGCATCAATAGGAAGCGGTTGTAAAATTGGTGCAAATTGCTATGTTGGTAAAGATGTAGAATTAGGTAACGAGGTTATTTTATATCCAAATGTTTGTGTTTTTGATGAAACCATTATTGGTGATAAAACCATAGTTTGGTCGGGAACCGTAATTCGTGAGCGCTGCATTATTGGTAGTAATTGTATTTTCCATACCAATGTTAGCATTGGTGCCGACGGATTTGGTTATAGACCAAGTGATGATGGTAGAGGTTTAGTTAAAATACCACAAATAGGAAACGTAATTATTGGTCATTTTGTTGAAATTGGAGCTAACTCTTGCGTAGATAGAGCCAAATTTAGCTCAACTATTATTGGTGATGGCTGCAAAATTGACAACCTCGTACAAGTTGCTCATAATAGTGTTATGGGACGTTCTTGTATTATGGCAGGACATAGCGGACTTGCAGGTTCTGTTACTTTAGGCGATGGTGTTATTATTGGCGGAAGCGCATCTATAAAAGACCATACAAAAATAGATTCTGGTGCAACAGTTGGTGCCGGATCTGGAGTTATGAACGATGTAAAAGCTGGGCAAACCGTTTTGGGTTATCCTGCGCAAGATGCTCGTGATATGCTAAAACAATGGGTTGCTATGCGTAGATTGGTTAAGAAATAGAATGGATGTATTATTTACAATCCATTAATTACGTAACACACTAAAAAACGAATTCCTTTACTATAATATAAATTAAAAAACACGCTGAACACCTTGCCTAGACACAAATGGCGTAAAAATGACGTATTAAAGTCGTTACATAAATGATAGAAAGCAGAATACTTTTGTTTCAAATTAATAGGATATAAAAATGAAAGGTCTGAATTTATCACAACGCGTAAAAACTTTAAGAAACCTAAAGGGCATGACTCAAGAATCATTAGCAGAAAACTCCGGATTAAGTTTAAGAACTATTCAGCGTATTGAAAATAACAAAACCGAACCGCGAGGCGATTCCTTAAAACGATTAGCTATCGCTTTGAAAACAACTCCCGACGATCTTCTTGATTGGGCCATTCAAGAAGACAAAGGGTACTTAACATTAATGAGTTTATCTGCACTTGGTTTTTTATTCTTTCCAGTTTTAGGAATAATAATTCCTTTGGTATTTTGGATTCTCAAAAAGGACAAATTAAAACATGTAGATAAAATAGGGAAATCCATTTTAAATTTTGAAATTACTTGGTCTATTATCTTTTTCTCTTATTTTATCTTAATATTTTTAGCCCTATTCAGTAGAGTAATGACTCACATAGGCCCGTCGAGTATTTTGAAAATTTATATTCCAATCATTATTTTATACCTCTATAATTTCACTATAATTATTGTTAACTCCATTAGGATTTCTAAAAATAAAGACACTAAATATATTCCGGCATTTAGAATATTTAAATAAACAGACGACTACTTTACCCAAGCGATTGATTTTCATCGTCTCCCACTCACTACTCCAACCAATTCTTAAAATCTTTAACCCGTTCGCGGGCAACAATAACATCTTGCTCGCTATACGACTGTAATTTTATTTGCAAGCGCGAGTTGGTGTAACTTATCATATCTTTTATCGCATTTATATTTACGAAGAATTTACGATTTATTCGGAAGAAGGTTTGTGGTTCCAATTCATTTTCTAACTGGTCTAGGGTAGTATCTAATAGATAATTTCTACCTTCGGATGTAAATGCATACGTTCCTTTATTTTCGCTGTAAAAACATTCTATATCGTCTATATTAATAAGTTTTAAGTGCTGCCCAACTTTAACTGAAAAACGTTTTTTATAAACACGATCTAACGGGTTTACAAGTAGTTTTTTAATATCATCAAAATCTAAGGTCACGCCTTGTTTTTGAGGTGCACGTTCTTGATATTTATTTACAGCAATTTCTAAATCCTCGTCGTCAATGGGTTTTAATAAATAATCAATACTATTAAGTTTGAAAGCCTGTAGTGCGTATTCATCGTAGGCTGTAGTAAAAATAACTGCGCTTTTTATATCGATAGTTTCAAAGATTTCGAATGAAAGTCCGTCGCTTAATTGAATATCTAAAAATATTAAATCGGGATGCGGATTGTTTTGAAACCACTCTACAGATTCTTCTACAGAATGAAGCATAGTTTCAGCTTCGACATTTAAAACTTTTAATTGACGTTGAAGTCGGCGTGCCGATGGTTTCTCATCTTCTATAATAATTACTTTCATGTATTTTGTTTCTGTTTAAAACTACAGTTTTTCTTTTAACGATGTCATGTTCAATGGGAATATAATTACTCTTTGATACGCATTTTAAAACGTTCCAAAAAATCACTGTAAAAAACGACTTTTAGCAAACTTGCCCCGCGTTAAGGATTGAACGGTTTGTTTGAAATCCTTTTTGTTTTGTGAAAAACAAAAAGATTGAGTAGTGAAAGCCTGACCCGATAGGGTAACGCCCAAATATTCATAGCCATTTTTTTATTCCCACTTGGTTTGATCGTTCTTCATATATTCTTGAATTTTACGTTCTTCCCAACTTTTACTAAACATAGCATTTTTACCGAATACACCCATAGCGTGAAAAGCCAAGCCAATACCCCAGAAAAAAGCGGTGCTAAAGGTTCCAAAATGCCAGAAATCTGCGCCGGAATTAAAGGCTATCATGCCTATTAAAAATAAGTTAATTATCACGTAGAAAAAGGCATGTGAATAAAAACCTTTGAGTGCTTTTAGACGTTTTTCGGCACGTAAATAAGCGTCTTCTTTTTCAAAATCATTATTGTTATTATTGTAGATCCTTTCCATGATGTTTTGTTTTAAGGGTTTGCAAAAACTCGATTCTAATTCCATTTATTCTGTTCGTTACGCATAAACTCGTCCATTTTTCGCTTTTCCCAGTTTCTACCAAAAAGGCCATTTCTTACAAATACACGGTAAGCATGAATGCATAAACCTATACCCCAACCAAACATTGGAAACCAGAACCATTGTACATTCCAGAACGTTTTGTAATTTACAAATACTAAAAAAGGAATAACTAGGCAGTATGATAAAAGGCTATAATAAAAACTTTTTAACTCGTCTACGTGATTGCGGGCTCTTAAATATTGATCGTTTACTTCTGTTTTATGTGTGTTCATGATTGTTATTTTTTTTGTGAGCATCGGGATACTTACCGCAAAGGTGCTCGCTTGTTGATTGATGTTTATTTTTTTATTGGTTAAAAGTTGATAGCGCTGCTTGATGTTGTTTAAGCCTACTCCACTACTTTTTTTAACTATTTGCTTGGGTTGTAAATTATTTTCGACTACCAAGTTGCCGTTACTTTCGTAAATTTTAATACTTAATGGTTTGCTTGATGTTACCATGTTGTGTTTTACAGCATTTTCTAGCAGTAATTGCAAAGATAATGGCACTACTTTGCTTTCGGGATCTTGAGACGTTTCGGGCATTGTAAAAACAATACTATCTTCAAACCGCATTTTTAGTAGCGACATGTAGGTTTTTGCAAACTTGAGCTCCTCGTTAACCGTTACTAATTCTTTGCTTTTTTGCTCTAAAACGTAGCGATATACTTTGGATAACGACGTTGTAAACTTTTGCGCGTTTACCGGGTTTTCTTCAATTAAACTGCTTAATACATTTAAACTATTGAATAAAAAATGTGGATCTAACTGGTTTTTTAAAGCATCGAATTTTGCACTTGCTGTTCCTGCTATTACTTTCTGTTCTTTTACTCTATTTTGTTGATAACGGTTGTAAAAAAACACTACATGAAACCCAATTACGATAGTTAAAGTAACCCATAAACCAAATTGATAGTTTTGCCATTTTTGATTAGCTAGAAAGGTGCTGAATGAGTTTCCAAAATAAAAAACATTGGTTACAGCTAGTAGAAAAAAGAGTCCGATAAGTGTTATAACTGTCGATCCTGCAATACCTAAAAGGATGCGTTTAATATAATCGGCTTGTTTCCAGTTTTTTCGCTCCATATAATCGAAGAAAAACATATTTGAATACCCCAAAACAAAAGCGTACAACTGATAAAAAACAAAACTTATAACTGATTCATTAAAGCTTCCAAACTGAAATCCATTTTGTAAAAAACTCCCAACTAAAAACACCAAACATCCCAATATAAAGGTAACGATGATATATTTTACTGATTTTGTCATGCTTTAATTTTAATAGGTTTTGTTTTTACTTTTTTCATTCTGAATTACTTTGACTGTGTCGCTTCCTCTAATTTTAATAATAGTTTGTTCCATGATTATTTGTTTTATGATTAATGATAGTACAAATATCGAACAGAACTATTGTTTTATTAAAATTGAATTACCGAACTGTAATTATTTTATGATGAATTGTAATTTACAAAAAAAAGCAGCCTAAAAAATATTTTAGACTGCTTACAAATTAACTTTTAGACTTTACTGTTATCCCTCGTATTTAAAAAAGATAGGAACAGCATATGCTACTTTTACTGGTTTTCCACGTTGTTTGCCTGGTTTCATTTTTGGCAACTTACCAATGATACGTTCTGCTTCTTTCTCTAAAACTTTATCTGGACCACGAGAACGAATGTTTGTTGTATTACCATCTGTATCAATTATAAATACTACAGAAACACGACCTTGAATCCCCATATCTAATGCTGTCTGTGGGTAAGTAAAGTTTTTAACCACATGCTCTTGCATTTTTTTCTGAAAACAATCTTTTGTTTGTTTCTTGCTCAAACCTTCGCATCCTGGAAAAACAGGAACATCTTCAATAACAGCGAAAGCAACTTCAGCTTCTTCTTCATACTTTTCAACTATAACATCACCTACCGCTACAATATGCTCTGAGATCGCGTCGTCTTGTCCTGTTTCTGTACTTTCAAAAACAGTTTCTTCTATTTCCGCAACATCTTCAACAATTTCAATCGTTTGCGTAACAACAACAGGAGGAGCTGCAGGGGGGGGCGGTGTATTTACCTTTACAATAGGAATATCGTCCTCATAGATAACTTCCATATCTAGGGTATCCATTGCAATAGATTCTTGTGGTTCGTAAGTCTTGAATTCCAAGGCTTGCCAAGACAAAAATAACATCAAATTAAGACCTATAGCAAAATACAAACTGCTGTTACGGCCAATTTCTAATTGTGGGTTCTTTTTAACTTCCATGACTACTTATTTTAATACTGTAAAATTATTATAATTAGCAAAAAGCAACTATGACAATTATCATATTCCTCAAATACTAGTCAAAAAATTACGAATTCATAAAAAAATAACCATTAAAACCAAAAAAGACCGTCCTGAAGGACAGCCAATTACTTTTGTTTCTATTTATTTCAAATTAAATACCTCTTATAATATTTAATTTGAAAGGATGAAAAATATTACTACCTCGTTAATCGTCCAGATTTGTTTCCGCCTAAAATCCCCATCACTTCATTAACGGTAGCCAAATTAACATCACCCTCGTAAGTGTGTTTTAAAGCACAAGCAGCACTTGCAAACTCAATAGCTTTATAATCGTCATGCAATTCTTGCAACCCATAAATAAGTCCTGCAGCAAATGCATCTCCCGTTCCAATTCTATCTATTACGTGAGTAATATCTAAATCTTCCGTTTCTCTAAATTCTATACCATTCCACATTCTAGCACGTATTTTATGCCAAGATGCGTTAACTGATGTTCTAATTTTATCAAAAACTTTTTCTATGGAAGGAAATTCCTCTATTAATTGTTTACTGGCTGTAATAAAATCTTCATTTGAATAACTGAAGTTTGTTCCTAAAACTTCATTCATTTCATTAACCCCTCCTATAAAGATGGTTGAATAATTAAGTAATTCCGTTAAAGCCTCTTTTGGATTTTTACCATATTTCCACAATCCATTTCGGTAAGTAGGATCTGCCGAAATATGAAACCCTCTTTCTTTTGCCAAAATCAACCCTTCTCTTAAAGTATCAAAACTACCTTGTGTAAGCGCTGGCGTAATACCCGTCCAATGAAACCATTTCCCATCATCCAAAGCCTTATCCCAATCTACTTTAGATGGTACAATCTCTGAAAAAGAGGAATGCGAGCGGTTATAAGAAATATTACTAGGTCTCATTACTGCTCCAACTTCAAAGAAATAAACACCGAGTGGACGTTTAGAATAACTAATCGCCGAGGTGTCAACTCCAAATTTACGTATATATGATAACGCTGTTTCTCCAATAAAATCATCAGAAACAGCACTAATATGCCTAACATTACCACCAAAATTGGCAATAGAAATCCCAACATTTAATTCGGTACCTCCAAAATAAAACTCAACCATATTAGATTGCATAAATTTTTTGTGTCCACGAGGTGAAATGCGCATTAATACTTCTCCAAAGGTGATTATTTGACTCATAAATATATTTGTGAAATTATTCGAACAAATTTAACATTTGATTTTGGTATTACTCAGTAAACCTTATTTTTTTTGCTAAAATTACAGATATCGCATTGAATTTGTTAGCTTATTAAAATTAGAGTAACTTCGTTAAGCTTCTTCTAACAAAATTTAAATTATATTTTTTATGAAAATTATAGCCACTAACCTTGCCAAACCCACCACCATTAAGTGGAATAACAAAGATGTTGTTACTGGTATTTATAAAACACCAACTAACTCACCTATTTTTCTAGGTAAAACGGATGTTGATAAAGATGAAGTAACCGACCGTAAATACCACGGAGGTGAATTTAAAGCATGTTATATTTTCTCGGAAAAACATTATGATTATTGGAAAAACCTTTATCCAAACTTAGATTGGAATTGGGGCATGTTCGGAGAAAATTTAACTATTTCTAATTTCGATGAATCGGAAGTTTTTGTGGGTAGTATTTACAAAATTGGAGAGGCTTTAGTGCAAATAACACAACCGCGAGAACCTTGTTTTAAGTTGGGTGTAAAATTTGGCAACCAGAATATATTGAAGGCTTTTATAGATCATGGATTTCCGGGTACTTATATTCGAATTTTAAAAGAAGGCTTTGTAAAAACTGGAGATTATATGGTTTTAGAGGAAGAAGCAACAAACTCTTTAACGATTTCTGAAATGTACAATTTACTTTATGCCAAAGAAAAAGACCAGAATTTACTTAAGTTAGTTATTAAAAATGATGCACTTCCGCAGAAAAAAAGAGACAAATTAGCTGCTTATTTAAAATAAGGTGAAAGGGTTTATAGTATCTTTGCCATAAATTATTTTTATATGTCGTTTAAAGACTTACAATTAAATCGCCCAATTTTAAGAGCCGTTGCCGAAGCTGGTTACGATAACCCTACTTTGGTTCAAGAAAAAACCATTCCTTTAGTTTTAGAAGGAAAAGATGTTATTGTTTCTGCACAAACCGGAACTGGAAAAACAGCAGCTTTCGCTCTTCCTATATTACAGCGCTTATTTAATAATCAAGAAGCACCAAAAAAGGGTAAAAAAATTAAGGCTTTAATTATTAGTCCAACAAGAGAATTGGCGATTCAAATCGAAAATAATTTTAAAACTTACAGTACATACACGAGTTTAACAACTACTGTCATTTTTGGAGGTGCTCCCATCGAGCCTCAAAAAGAAGTATTAAAAAAAGGTATAGATATTTTAATTGCTACACCTGGACGTTTACTCGATTTACACAAACAAGATGCTGTAAATTTAGATTATGTAGAAACACTTGTGCTAGATGAAGCCGATTTAATGCTCGATATGGGTTTTATTGATGATGTTAAAAAAGTGGAACGCCTTTGCACAAACGAAAAACAAATTTTATTATTTTCGGCAACTATTCCATATAAGGTTGAGCAATTAGCCAATACTCTATTAAACGAGCCCGAACGTGTTGAAGTCGCTCAAAACTCTTCAACTTCAAAAAATGTAAATCAGTTATTATATTTTGTACCAAAACAGGATAAAATAGAACTAGGCTTGCATTTACTTCGGAATACGATTAAGGGTAATATTATCATTTTTAGACGTACTAAATTCGGTGTTGATAAACTCGAAAAAACCTTAGTGAAAAACGGCTATAAAGTAGATAGTATTCATGGAGACAAAAGCCAAACAGCTCGTCAAGATGCTCTACTTCGCTTTAAAAAAGGCGAAGTAAATATTTTAATTGCTACCGATGTTGCTGCGCGAGGTATTGATATTAGTGATCTAGATGCTGTAGTAAATTTCGATTTACCAAATATACCAGAAACATACGTACACCGTATTGGTAGAACGGCTAGAGCTGGAAAAACAGGAATGGCATATTCATTATGTTCTGCAGACGAAAAAAATTATCTACTGGCTATACAACAACTTATCCAAATACAGCTCGATGTTATAGATGAGCACCCTTATCCTTTAGATCCAAAAGCAAAACCTATTGTGCATAAATCGCAAAAAACGGGAAGTAAGCATAAAAAAGGTCGTAAAAGTGAAGCTTCAAAGAAGAAGAAAAAACGTTGGTATTAATAATTTTTACGAATATTAATATTTCAAAATAAAGCAAAAAAAAGAACCTTACAAGGTTCTTTTTTTTATTCTAACTTATTTTATAAAACTACTTACTAGCAAATAATTTAACGTCTTTCTCGCTAACCTCAGCACCACCAAGTATAATTAAACGTTCTACTACATTCCGCAGTTCACGAATATTACCTGTCCAATCGTATTCTTGCAATAATTTTACTGCTTTTTCAGTAAACTTCTTTTCATTAGTACCTTGTTCACCTGATATTTTAGCTGAAAAATGTTTAATAAGTAATGGAATATCATTACGCCTATCGTTTAAAGCTGGTACTTTTATTAAAATTACTGCCAATCGATGATATAAATCTTCTCTAAAATTACCTTCTTCAATCTCTTTTTTAAGGTTTTTATTAGTTGCAGCAACAACGCGAACATTAACTTTAATATCCTTATCACTTCCTACACGTTGAATACGACTTTCTTGCAAAGCACGCAATACTTTGGCTTGCGCCGAAAGACTCATGTCTCCAATTTCATCTAAAAAAATGGTACCACCATTAGCTGCTTCAAATTTACCAGCACGATCTTTATTCGCACTTGTAAAAGCTCCTTTTACGTGACCAAATAATTCACTCTCAATTAATTCACTTGGTATTGCAGCACAATTAACCTCAATTAAGTTTCCTTTTGCACGATCGCTTTTTTCATGTAACCAGTGCGCAACAAGCTCTTTTCCTGTCCCGTTTGGTCCTGTAATTAATACACGAGCATCGGTTGGTGCAACTTTATCTATAATATCTTTGATTTGCGAAATCTCGTCACTTTCACCAATCATTTCGTATTTCTTACTTACCTTTTTCTTCAGAATTTTATTTTCTACAAACAATTCTTTTCGATCTAAAGCATTACGTACGGTGTTTAATAAACGATTTAAATCTGGCGGTTTCGAGATATAATCGAAAGCCCCCAAACGCATAGTATTTACCGCTGTATCAAGATCACCATGCCCAGAAATCATCACCATCGGTATTTCCGGTTTAATTTTCTTAGTAGCTTCCAAAACTTCAACACCATCCATTTTTGGCATTTTTATATCACAAAGAATTAAATCGTAATCTTCATTTTTTATCTTTTCGATGCCGACTAAGCCATCTTCTGCTTCTTCAACTTGATAGGTATCATTTTCTTCCGAAAGAATTTTTATCAGCACACGTCTAATCGCTGCTTCATCTTCTATTACTAGTATTTTTGGCATCTTTATATTTTAAATTTTAGTCCGCTTCTTAAATAGAACGCATTAATATCGTCTAATTTAAAAATTTCATCTCTATTTTTACTTCTAATTACATTATTTAATCTTAGCGTATAGCCAGTGTACAAATATGCTGCCAAATGTTTAGTAAAACAATATTCGTACCCTAATCCACTAACGGCTAATGATAATGATATATGTTCCGCTTCTTTACCATTAATAACCAACGGTTTTTGAAGATGCGCCAAATAGCCATCGAGTCCAGTAAATATTTGAACATTATTTTTTTCATTGAAAATATACTTAACATTAGATTTCGGTATTCCAGCCGTATAAGTCCAATTTTCATCAATTTGTCTAAAATAACTTATAAACGGCAACGGAAAAGGAAGCCCCGTGGTTGCATTATAGGTTAACCCTAAAATTAATCGACTATTGCGCTTTATAGTCTCATCCTTTGTTCTTTTATTTATAAAAAACACACCGCCATTCATAAAATAATCTTGAGAACTTAGCTTATGTGTTAACGTAGATGCTATTCTAGGATTAAATTTAATTCCAAAACGCCATTTTTGATTCCATTTAAAGGTATAAGCAAGATTTAAATCGATAATGTGAATTTTATCTATACTAGAAGTTTCAAAACTATAATCATCTTCTAAGTTTAATAAAACCCGATTATATTCACCACCTATAATAAAATAGGAATCTTTTTTAAGTTCAATAGGGTAATTTATAAGCGCTTTTAATCGAGTGTACTGGTCTTCGGATTTACTTTTTGGAATAAACGAATATTCCAAGCGTGCCAAATCGGTTAATTGTGCATTTGCAAACTGAAACCCTATAATAAACACTAAAAATAATACCGTTTTAAATTCCAGATTCCTCATCACAATTTACAAAATATCTATTGTTTAATAATATGAATATCTCTTTGAGGGAAAGGGATTGAAACATTATTCTCTCTAAATAGTCTATCTATTTCAAATCGAATATCACTTTTAGGTATAGCACCTTGAAAACTATCATTTAAGGTGAAAACCAATTTAAATTCTAAAGCACTATCACCAAAATTGGTAAAAAACACATAAGGTTCAGGATACTTCATAACTAACTTATGATTTTTAGCTGCTTTTAAAAGTAACTTTTTAACCAACTGCACATCACTACCGTAAGCCACACCAATTTCAACAGCTTCTCGTGTGGACGAACCGTTTTGTGTCCAATTATACAAACTATTTGCCAAATACAAATGGTTTGGTATTATTAATACCCGATTATCAATGGTTACTGCTCTTGTGGTACGTAATTTAATTTCTTCCACTCGACCAACCTTACCTTCAATTTCGATAATGTCACCAACATGTACCGACTGATCTATTAATATAAATATTCCAGAAATAATATCCTGAAACAATGTTTGCAACGCCAAACCCACACCAATTAATAAAGCAGCTGAAGCCGCAAATACAGCAGTAACATTAATACCTATGGAATCCATGGCTACAAGTAAAACTATCAAATAGATTAACCACCGAGCAAAGGAAAAGACCGTAATAAACTTAGCTTTATCTTCATCAGGCAACTTACGAGTCAATAAATTTCTTGCAAAACGCAAAAAATAAGTAGTCGCTATTAGAATGATAATTACAAGTAAAACAGATTTAACTTTTAACACGCCCGTTTCTATCCCACTTCCATCGGTAATTGTGTAGGTATAAATGTTATAATTAAGAAACGACATAAACTGCTCCCAAATAGAACTATTCCCTATTGTGTCCTCTATTTTATCTATAACCTGATCTTGCATTTTAATATTTCATCCATTTAATTAACTCTTTGTAGGTTGGTTTTTTGCCGTACATTAAAATACCAACTCGGTAAATTTTTGCAGCAAACCAAACGGTAAGCATAAATGTGCCTACTAAAATTAAAAACGACAACACTTGCTGCCAAATTGGTACACCAAACGGGATACGCATAAGCATAACCACAGGCGATGTTAACGGTATAAACGAAAAAACCGTCGATACAGTTCCATGCGGATCTTCCACAACTGTAAAGATACCAATATAAACGGCTAAAACTAAAGGCATTATTATAGGCATCATAAATTGTTGTGTATCAGTTTCATTATCTACGGCTGCACCAATCGCGGCATAAAAGGAACTGTAGAGTAAATATCCGCCAATAAAAAACAAAATAAAAGCTAATACTAAATTAAATAATGGAAGATTGTAAAATGCAGTTAGCACATCTTGAACTTTCATATTTAAATCTGGATTCTCCATAGCTTGCTGCATCATTTGTTGTTGCGGTGTTTGTACTTGTGCTAAATCGATTCCAAATACGGCAGATACTATTAACATTAATACAAAACCCAAAATAGTCCAAATTACAAACTGTGTAATTCCAGCTAAAGACGTTCCGAAAATTTTACCCAACATAAGTTGTACAGGCTTTACGGAAGAAATAATAACCTCTATAATTCGGCTTGTTTTTTCTTCAATAACACTTCGCATAATCATGTTCCCGTAAATGATAATGAACATAAAAAGCAAATAACCCAAAGCTCCTCCAAAAGCAATTTTAACAATGCTATCAATTTTTGATGTTTTTTCACCATCAAAACTTTCTTGTGCTATTTCTACTCCAATTTTGGAAGCATTAATCATATCTACATCTACACCATTTTCCAGAAGTTTAATATTGGTTAATTTAGCCTCTATTTGATTTTCTAAATCTGAAATGGTATTTATAGACGGTGATTCTTCAGAATAAAATGTGATATGCTTTGAAAGTGTCTTTAAATCCTCCATTTTATCAACATGCAACAAACCGTAAGCTTGTGTTTCTTTTGCTAGATCCTTGGCATCATCCAAAGACATGTTTTCTAAAACATGATACGTTGTAAACTCAGAATTTTTAAAAATATCTTTAACTAATCCCGATTCGTCTAAAACGGAAATAACACGAATTTTATCGTTATTTAATTGTGCTAAATAGGCAACAACACCTATAAGCGCTACAAAAATAATAGGACTTAAAAAGGTCATGATTATAAACGATTTATTCCTAACTTTATTAAGGTATTCTCGTTTTATAATAAGTGGTAAATGATTCATAAAAATTAATTATTCTTTACAGTTTGAATAAAAATATCGTTAACGCTCGGTATTAACTCTACAAAGTGAGACACCTCGCCTTTACTAGCTAAAAAGCCAAGTAAATCGTTTGATTTTTCGAGATCCTTAAGCTTAATATTAAGTTTTAACTCGTTTTCTAAAGTTTTAAAATTAGCATCGGAAACATTAAATTTCTGAGATAATTCTTGTCTTAATTCAGATTGATTATTCGATCGAATTCCAACTTCATAAGTATTCGATTTAAACCTTCGTTTTACATCAACTAACTTACCTTCTAATATTTTATTGGATTTATGAATTAACGCAATATCATCACATAATTCTTCTACAGATTCCATTCTATGGGTTGAAAAAATAATAGTCGCTCCTTGATCTCTTAAATTCAAAATTTCATCCTTAATGATATCGGCATTTATAGGATCGAAACCAGAAAAAGGCTCATCGAAAATTAATAATTTAGGTTCATGTAGAACAGTAACCACAAATTGAATTTTTTGTGCCATTCCTTTTGAAAGTTCCTGGATCTTTTTATTCCACCAATCGCCTATATCCAAACGGTCGAACCAATATTTTAAACGTGCTTTTGCTTCTGTTTTACTTAAACCTTTAAGTTGTGCTAAATACAGTGCTTGTTCTCCTACTTTCATGGTTTTATACAAACCACGCTCTTCTGGCAAGTAACCAATATCCTTAATATGATTTTCTCTTAAAGCCTCTCCGTCCAAAATAACCGCTCCGGAATCGGGCATAGTTATTTGATTAATAACGCGGATTAAGGTTGTTTTCCCTGCTCCATTTGGGCCTAAAAGCCCAAAAATACTACCTTTAGGAACAGAAAGGGATACTTTATTTAGTGCGGTAAAGCTGCCGAAGTTTTTAGAAACTTCATTAACTTCTAATAAATTACTCATTAATTTTATAGTTGACTTGTTTGCCGTAAAGATATTAAATGTTTAGTTGTTAGTTTAAATTGGACGTGTGCTTTATTCAAAAATAAGTTTTTAGTGATATAAGCTATATGATAGATCTTTAAGCATTACAAAATGCTTAAACAAAATTAGTTTAAATCTAATATTTAGGTGAAATTTTATATCTTTTAAAAGAGCCCAAATTTCATTAAAAACAAAACCCACCCTTAAAAAATTAAGGATGGGAAAAAAAATTGCTATGAAAAAGAAAAATTACCACTAAAATTAATTAGTGATACCTCAAATATAGTTTTTTTTTAACAATTTTTAACAAAACAGTTAAGTTTATTCCTTTATAAACAAAAAATCCGCTAAAATAGCGGATTTTTTAAATTTTGAATTATCTTTTTTGTAAACTGTGAAAGCTTCGAAAAAAAGATTTTATTAAGAAAACATATCCTTTACTTTTTCGAAAAAGGATTTATCAGACTTTTCTGGTTTTGGTGAGAAATGATCATCATCTCTCATACTTTCAAAAAATTCTTTTTGTTCTTTGTTTAATGTTTTTGGTGTCCAAACATTAACGTGTACCAATAAATCTCCTGTTCCGTACCCATTGATACTCGGGATTCCTTTTCCGCGTAAGCGTAAAATTTTACCAGATTGTACTCCTGCTTCCACCTTAATACGTACTTTTCCTGTTACCGTATCTATTTCTTTAGATGTTCCTAATACAGCGTCTGGCAAACTAATGTATAAATCGTAATGTAAATTATCACCTTCACGTTGCAATGTATCGTGATCGGCTTCTTCTATAGCTACTAATAAATCTCCAGAAACTCCATTACCTGGTGCTTCGTTACCTTTTCCAGAAACCTTAAGTTGCATACCATCTACAACACCTGCAGGGATTTTAATTGTAACCGTTTCTTCGGATACTTTTAAACCTTGTGCATCGGCATCGGCTGGTTTTTTATCAATGGTTTGTCCTGCTCCACCACAAACATTACATGGTGCAGAGGTTTGCATACGTCCTAAAATAGTATTTGCAATACGTGTTACTTGTCCGCTACCATTACAAGTAGAGCAAGTTTTATAAGTAGTCCCCTTGGCTTGTACTTTACGTTTTACTTTTATTTTCTTTTCTACACCGTTAGCAATTTCTTCTAAGGTTAATTTTACGCGAATACGTAGGTTACTGCCTTTAACACGGCGTTGGCCTCCGCCACCACCAAAGCCAGAAAACCCACCGCCTCCGAAGCCGCCACCGCCGCCACCGAAGATATCACCAAACTGACTGAATATGTCATCCATATTCATGCCACCGCCGCCAAAGCCGCCGCCACCGCCACCATTCTCGAAGGCTTGATGACCATATTGATCGTAACGTGCTTTTTTATTATCGTCGCTTAAAACTTCATATGCTTCGGCTGCTTCTTTAAATTTACCTTCAGCACTTTTATCATCTGGATTTTTATCTGGATGAAATTCAATTGCCTTTTTTCGGTAAGCTTTTTTTATTTCAGCTGCCGTTGCTCCTTTGCTAATGCCTAATATTTCGTAATAATCTCTTTTTGCCATTGCTATGTAAACTCTTCCAAAAAGGAAGTATTTGTTTTAATTAATAATACTTTCTATTGTCCGATAACCACTTTCGGAAAACGAATTACTTTTTCACCAAGCTTATAGCCTTTTTCAACTACATCAATAATTTTTCCTTTCATATCCTCTGTTGGTGCAGGGATTTGAGTTATAGCTTCGTGATTATCAGCATTAAAAACTTCGCCTTTTTCTACTACAATAGTTTTTAATCCTTTTTGATCTAGTGTATTTACTAGTTTCTGATAAATTAAAAGAACACCTTTACGTAATACCTCAGCTTCTTTATCGTCTTCGATATGACTTAAAGCACGCTCAAAATCGTCAAGTATTGGGAGTAACGTTTTCATAACATCCTCGCTTGCTGTAGAAAACAACTCAATACGCTCTCTAGAAGTACGTTTTTTATAGTTTTCAAACTCTGCAAAAAGTCTTAAAAATTTATCTTTTTCCTGTTTAACTTCAGCCTGTAGTTTTTCTTCAACAGTCAGTTCTACAGTCTCTTGCTCTTCAACAACAACGTTTTCAGCTTCATTAGCTTCAACTTGTTCGTTTTCTATATCATTATTATCTTTATCACTCATCGTAATTTCAATTTTGCAATTCCTAAAATTAGTTGGCAAAAGTACTGCCAATATTGTTAAAATGCCATAATGTCACTAATTTATTTTGTTCTAATTTCCTTCATATTGAATTCTCTTTTGTGTAATTTTACAGAATAAACACTAAAACAATTTAACTATGAAAAAGAAATTTGTAAATATTTTATTCATTACCGCTTTAAGTATTTCTCTATTTAGCTGCAAAGACAAGGCTAAAGAAGCTAAAACTACAGAAGCCGAAACTCCTGTTGTAACCGAAGCTGCAGATGCTAAAGTTTACGCTGTAGATAAAGCTGCTTCTGCCATAGCATGGACAGGTTTTAAACCTACAGGATCGCACAATGGAACTATTGGTTTAGAAAGTGGTGTGCTTAATGTTGCTAATGGAAAAGTTGTTGGCGGATCTTTTATTATTGATATGAAATCGATTACGGTTTTAGATATTCCTGCTGATGATGAAGGCAATGCTAAATTACATGGCCATTTAACAAATGCTGACTTTTTTGATGTTGAAAAATACCCAAGTGCTATTTTTACAATTACTGAGGTTAAGGAAGTAGAAGGTAAAACAATGCTTTCTGGAAACTTAACGCTTAAAGAAGTAAAAAACAACGTAACTTTCCCTGTAGCTATTAGCAGCGAAGGTGGTGCTGTTACTATTACTAGTGAAGCTTTTTCTATTGATAGAACGAAATGGAACGTGCAGTATGGTTCTAAATCAATTTTTGATAATTTAGGTGATAAATTCATCAATGATGATATTGAATTAAAAATTACAGTTAAAGCTGCAAAGTCTTAATTACAACATAATTTTTTATTGAAAGCCACCTTCTGAAAACGGGGTGGTTTTTTATTTTATAAAAGAACGTAATATCTTTTTTCATTAAAAAGAATTTAGCGAAAACCTCAAAGCATTAAACTTATTTTAAAAAAGACATAACGTAAATGCATTGGCCGAATTATTAATAGAATACGAGCTACCAAAACACTGAACTTTCTCTATTGTAAACCTTAACTTTGTAAAAAAAACATGAAAATGAAAATTAATTTCCTACTTAGCATCGTTACCGTTTTTGCTTTAACATCTTGCAAAAATGATGCGAAACAAAACAAAAAAGAAACACCAATTAATTCGGTTGTAGAACAAAAACAAGAATTTCAAAACCAGGCTCATGAGCTAGTTTACCAAATGGTACAAAAAGTTGGAGATTACAGTAAACTTGCTAGCAAAAAAGATGTTGTTTACACTTATACTTACCAAACACCAGATGGTAAAACCGATGTTATAATAGAAAAATATATTTTTAATGGTGAACTATCATACGGTGCGTATCAAAAACACGAACGTACACTTGCCGACCTTCACGGTTTAATTGAACAAGGGTATGATGGTAACGGATTTTGGATAAAACATAACGGAGCTCCATTAAATGACCCTGCAGCTTTAAAAAAAGCAGCTTTTAATAGACCCACAAATTTTTATTGGTTTGCCATGATGCAAAAATTGCTAGATCCAGGTTTACAATACGAATACATTAGCGAACAAACTATTAACAATAATACATACGATGTTGTTAAAGTTTCTTTTGATCCTAAAAATGATAAACCATCCGATACTTACCAATTGTATATTAATAAAGAAACGAAATTGGCCGATCAGTTTTTGTTTACGGTTATGGATTTTGGTAGAACGGAACCTATGCTAATGGTTATGGAATATGAGCAAGTTGAAGATTTACTAATACCTACAAAACGCAAATACAAAAAATCTAATTGGGATGCAGAAGTAACCAAAGAACCTTGGATACTTGTAAACTGGACAGATATAAAATTCAATAACGGTTTAACTAAAGCCGATTTCACAAAATAATGTATTCCAAATGCAGTTCTTAATTTAAGAACTGCATTTTTTTTAGCAGAACTCTACTTAATTAAGCAAGTTATCTAAAGCCGGTTGTAAGTGGTGGAATTTAAAATCGAAACCTACATCTTCTATTTTTTTAGAACTTACTCGTTGGCTTTCAAAAAGCAATAGATGCATTTCACCTAAAACCAATTTCATTGCAAACTTTGGTATTTTAGGTAAAAAAAATGGACGCTCTAAAGTTGTTGCTATGCTTTTAGTCAACTCGTAATTAGTTGTCGGGTTGGGTGCAACAGCATTAAAAACGCCTTCTAGCTTTTCTAAAAGTGTAAACAGAAAAATTTCTGACAAATCTTCTATATGAATCCACGATTGCCATTGTTTTCCGCTACCAAAGGCAGATCCTAAACCTAACTTTATAGGTTTTATCATTTCAGCTAATGCACCTCCATTTTCGGCTAAAACCAAACCTATTCTAATTTTAGTAACTTTTATATTTAGTTCTGAGAACCTATCGACCGCTGTTTCCCAGACATTCACTACTTCACTTAAAAATGAATTAGCACTCGTAATTTTAAAATCTTCAGTATAGTAATTTGTTAACGAATCGGGATACAAACCAATGGCACTTGCCGAAACAATTTGCTGCACGTTATGAGGTGTGTTTTTAAGGCTTTCAAAAAGTAATTCGGCACTATCTTTTCGGCTTGATAAAATTATTTTTTTATATGAATCGGTCCATCGTTTTGAAATCGTAGCTCCTGCCAAATTTATAATAGCATCTACATTTTTAAAACAATCTAAATCAATTTCCTTAGCATCAGGATTCCAAAGAAAGCCTTGATAGTTTTCATTTTTTACAAGTTTAGATTTACTTGTGGTTAAGAAATTAACCTTAATATTTTCCGCATGGCAAAGACTAACAATTTCTTGTCCAATTAATCCCGTAGCTCCTGTAATTAAAACCCGCATGTCTTTTTTTTTAAATTTACAAAATGAAAGGTTTGTTTGCTACTATTTTATGGAAGGTTTAACAGAATTTTTCCGATGAAATTTTCTTAGAATTTTTTCAAACAAAACAAGCGTTAAATTAAAACAAATAGATATCCAGAATGCCAATCTACGAACATCCTAAACAGGTACGAAACTATAACCTATTTAATCCCACGTAACATTTCTCGTTTTCCTGGAGGACCTTCTAAACGCTGTACTGTAAAGCCAACAGCTTGCATAGCACGACGCACACTTCCTTTTGCTGCATAAGTTACTAAAACACCGTTTTTCTTTAGCGCTTTATACATACTTTCAAAAATAGGCTCTGTCCATAACTCTGGTTGAACACGAGCTCCAAAAGCATCAAAATAAATGATATTGAAAACGTCTTCATCTTTTATTTCTGCAAAAAATTTCTTCTGTTTCTCAATTGAAAAATGAGGAGTTATATCATGTTTTTCATTCCAAGTAACATCGTGAAGTGCCTTAAAAACAGTCTCGTTTTCTTCTGCTTTTAACTGCTTAGCGTAGTTTAACAAAGTTATTTCTTCCGAAGAAACAGGATACGCCTCTACTCCAACATAATTTGTTTTGATGTTTAATTTTTCTGCTTCTAAAAAAGTAATAAAGGCATTCAAACCCGTCCCGAAACCGATTTCTAAAATAGAAATGCTCTCTAATTCCTTCTTTATATTTTCTGTATAAAAATATTGCAAACCATGTTTTATAAACACATGATAAGCTTCTTGAATGGCGCCATGCTTAGAATGATATTGCTCGTCCCAATCTGGTAAATGGATGGTTGACGAACCATCGGCTGTTATTACAACTTCTCGTTTCAAATTTATTGTTTTAAAAGTACACCATCGGCTTCAAAAGAAAACGTCTTTTTAGGTTCGATAATTTGTGCTATTTCTTCTTCGGTTTTTCCTGCATCCTCTGCATAATGGCGTTGCTCATCGACTGAAACTTCGGTAACAAATGCATTTCCATTAATAATAACTTCTTTGCCGGTTATATCCTTCGGCATAAAAAAACCGTAATCCTTAAATTTAACCATTACTTCGTTACCATCTTCCAAATCTAAACGCATCCAACAACCTTTTGCTTGACAAACACTATTTACTTTAGCTTTTATTTTTGAAGGAATACTATCTCCAACATTCATAGATTTATAATGTGAAGCCATGGAAGTTGCAGGAATAGCATCGTCGGCTATAATTTTATTTCCGAAGGAAGCATAACTAACCGTTTCTGTTTTAGTAGGTTTGGCTTGTTGCACATCTGCTTTCTTTTTACATGATATCATAAAAAAAACGCAAATAAAAGTGAGAAAAAGTGATTTCATTTGATGAATGTTTAGATTTTATACAATTTCTGTAAATATACCCAAATTTTAAAAACGAATTTACTTAAATTTACAATCTAAATATGAACAATATGAGTGCTATAATCAACAACATCGAGATTATAAAAGCAAAATCTACAAAAATTAATGATGTAGATTTTGACAATTTAAAGTTTGGAAGTGTTTTTTCAGACCACATGTTAGTGTGCAACTATGAAAACGGTAAGTGGCAAACCCCAAAGGTTACGCCTTACGAGCCGATTACTTTAGACCCTGCGTCAAAGATTTTCCATTACGGTCAATCGATTTTCGAGGGTATGAAAGCATATAAAGATGCCGATGAGAAAGTCTGGTTATTTCGTCCGTTAGAAAACTTTAAACGTTTAAACATTTCTGCTAAACGATTAGCAATTCCTGAATTACCTGAGAACTATTTTATGGATGGGTTAAAAACGTTATTAGAAGTTGATAGCGATTGGATTCCTAAAAATGAAGGAAGTTCATTATATATTCGTCCGTTTATTTTTGCTTCAGGAAACGGTTTTCATGCCTCACCTGCCGATGCTTATAAGTTTATAATTTGTACAGCACCATCGGGAGCTTATTTTTCAGGAAAAGTAAAGGTTTTAATTGAAGAAAAATACTCACGTTCTGCAAACGGCGGTGTAGGTTTCGCAAAAGCTGGAGGTAATTATGCTGGGCAATTTTACCCAACACAATTAGCTATAGAAAAAGGTTACCAACAAGTAATTTGGACCGACGATAATACACACGAATATATTGAAGAAGCTGGTGCAATGAATATTTTTGTACGCATAAACGATACATTAATTACAGGCCCAACGAGTGATAGAATTTTGGATGGTATTACGCGTAGAAGTATTATTCAAATAGCTGAAGCTGAAAACATACCGGTTGAAGTTAGAAAAATTACAGTAAAAGAAGTTGTTGAAGCTGCCAAGGACGGATCGTTAAAAGAAATGTTTGGAGCAGGAACTGCTGCGGTAATCTCACCAATTTCTGGTTTTGGGTATAAAGATGAAGATTTTGATTTACCAGAATTAGAAGACACTTACGCTAGCCATTTAAAAAAGCGTATTACTGATATTCAAACGAATAAAACAGAAGATCCTTTTGGATGGCGTTACGCTGTAAAATAAATTTTACGTAAAACCTTTTGGTTAGATGTGAATTTTTGAATAAAAAAAAAGAGAGAAATCTATTTTAGATTTCTCTCTTTTTTTTTGAAACAAATTTATTCCTTTAGCTTCTATTTGCTTTTATTGGACAGCCAATAGCTTTTGTAATCTCTGGACTTGGTTTAGTTCCGTTTTCTAAAGCTGCTATAGCATTTTCAAGAAACTTAACTTTTACATCTTCGGCAGATTTTGCATTATCATCAATAGTACCAATATATTGTACTTTGCGATCTGCATCTAATAAAAACACGTGAGGTGTTCTTACCGCTCCATATTGCGGATATATTTTTTGCCCTTCATCTACAAGATATGCAAAAGGGAAACCTTTTTCCTTTGCACGAGTTTGCATAGCTGCATAACCTTCTTTTTCATTCTCCGGACTATTTGGGTTAATTGCAATTACAGGATATCCTTTAGGAGCATACTCATTATGTAATGCTATTAAACGATCTTCATACATTTTTGCAAACGGACATTCATTACAAGTAAATGTTACAATATAACCTTTTACATTATCGTAACTCGCCAATGATACCATAGAACCATCAACATTTTTAAGCTTAAAATCGGTTGCTTGTTCTCCAATTTTATAACCTCCAATTTCTTCTAAGGTTTTAGTTTGCTCCGGAGAACCTCCTTTAGGTGGTCCTTTTCTATCACCTCCATGTGGCGGGCCTTTTCTGTCTCCATCATGAGGAGGACCTTTTCGATCACCATCGTGCGGGTGGTCTTTATAATCGCCTTGATGATTTTCAGTCGATACTTCAGTATTCTTTTTTCCACCATCTTTACACGACACCAAAACCGCTAAACACATTGTTATTGTTGCTATTAACACACTAATTTTTCTCATTTTTAATTCTATTTATTTATCAAAATTTTTATTTACTTCATCTTCGATATCTCGTAAATCCTCAAAAGAACGCTCGTAGTAAAAACGCTTTTCTTTATTAAATATTATAGTATATGGAATTGCTCCAGACCAATTAGGATTTATTTTATTAATCCATGTGTTTGCATCTGGATCGTCTAGCAATACGACCTTAGAACTTATATTTTTTTTCTTTAAAAAAGGTTTCAATTTAGTTTCTATATCTTTTGGAAAGTCCATACTAACCAAAATAACTTCTACATCTGGATTTTTACTGGCATACTCTTGAATATATGGTAATTCCTCAACACATGGTAAACACCACATAGCCCAAAAATTTATTAAGTACGTTTTATCGCTTTCGGTATAAAGTAAAGGCTCTAACGTGTTAAAATCGTAAACAGGAATGTTTTCATTAATTTCTGTTACAACTTTATTTGTATCAGTAATTTCTTTTTTATCGTCTTTACAACTTATTACAAAACAAAAAACAACAATAAGATTGATTAAAAAACTTTTATTTTTCATTTAGAAAATTAATTTCAAACACTAATTATTTTAATTAGACTTTTCTCTTTACAAAAGGTTTAATAATAGTTTTTAAAATAAATAACTAAAATTATTTATCTAGAATTTCTGCAATTTTCGGTTTAAAATAATTAGGCCCTTTAAGTACTTTTCCATCTTCACGATAAATTGGCTCTCCGTCTTCGCCTAGTTTACTCATATTACTACGTTGTATTTCTTCAAATACTTCTTCAATTTTATGTTGCATACCGTGTTCTATAATAGTACCACATAATATATAAAGCATATCGCCTAAAGCATCTGCTACCTCTACTAAATCATTGTTATTTGCCGCTTCTAAGTATTCTTCGTTTTCTTCTTTCATTAAATTGAAACGGAGCATATTTTTAGCATTGCCTAAATCTGCCTTTGGAGTTTCTCTATGTCCTATTTTATATGCTGTATGAAAGGCTTTTACTGCTTCTATTTTATTCTTCATAAATTCTATTGTTTTTAATTTCCGCTAAGGTAGAAATCTCGTAACTATTAATTAAATTTGCATAAAAATAACGATATGTTTAGTAGTGGTCAAATGATTTTCGGGATAATATTCTTTATAGTGTTTGCCATAATTATTGGTTTTACCTACCGAAAAGATTTAAAAGTCCACAAACGCTTTTACAGCGGAAGTATTTGGGTTTTATTCGGCTTTATAGCTTTTATTCTTTCTATTGTTGCTATTAAGGTTTTCTTGAAGTAAACTGATTATTTTTCATTTATATCACAAAACAGATAATGATGAATCAATGATTTTAAACTTCAGAATAATTTTACAAATATTTCACGCAACCTTTCTAAAAAATGCGCATCTATAAAATAGTTGTTAAATTATACGATTATGAAATTACTAATTATTATAGGTTTACTTATCCTAGTAAATTTAATTCTTTTAACTTTTAGTGTAAACAAAAAAACAGAACCTTGAATAAAGGTTCTGTTTTTTTTATTTACAAATAATTCAATGCTTAATTCACCTCTGGTAAAAAGCTATATCTTTTACTATATGTTAGCATCTGATCTACAAAAGATTCAGGCTCCTCAACGTTTACCTTAATTATTTCACCGGCATCATTAGTTTCCGGAACCAAAATAGGATTAACATAACCTGTATAAGGCGCAGAATCAAATTGCTTATTACGCTCTAAAACTTCAGCATGAATAGCTTGATCTACTTTTACACCATAACCTTCTACTAAAGCCTCTACAGCCTTGTAATCACCTTCAGATTTTATACGTTGCGTTTCCTTTAGTAATTCTCCAAAAAGATCGTGTAGTTTTGCATAATCATTAATATTGAAATATGTTTTCCCGTCGCGAGTTACTTTTTCAATAACATTATCGGCTTTTCCTTTTTCAAAAGCCCAACCGGAAACCCATTGTCTATTTCTCATGTGCGCTTCTTCTACATCATCACCTAAGTTTAAACGAATTAATTGCATCATTAAACCATTTCTTATGTAACCATCATAAGCAGTTTTACCAACCTTTTCCCAATCGGTTACTAACCCTAATTCTTGTAATTTTGGGTTGTATAAATAATATAAACCAACTAAATCTGCACGACCTTCTTCTAAAGTAGATGCATAATTTTTTAAAGTTTCTTTAGTTTCACCAACACCAGGATTTAATTTACCAGAGGCATGACCAATAACTTCATGTAACGCAGTATGTAATTTATGCGCTAATTGCCCGTATTCTTCGTCTAAAAGTAATTCCTCTTCATCATTAACAAATTCTTCCAATC
The DNA here is from genome assembly GCF_009796805.1 of Algibacter sp. L1A34. Taxonomy (NCBI): domain Bacteria; kingdom Pseudomonadati; phylum Bacteroidota; class Flavobacteriia; order Flavobacteriales; family Flavobacteriaceae; genus Algibacter; species Algibacter sp. L1A34. The sequence continues at coordinate 377,526 of NZ_CP047029.1, forward strand.
TACCAGTACTTCCAGCATTATTAGATGCATTTACAATATTACCTAACGAAACAGATTTACTACCAACAGCAGTACGAATCCAGTTTGCATTTGGTAAATTAACACCAATTGGCGTACTAGGAGAAGCATCTCCAGCTTCGCCAGCAACATTTACAACCTTGTAAGTTACACCTACAACATTCTCTTTTTTGTGCTCTGGCATTAAAGGAGAATTATCTTCAAACCACTGTGCATGATCTGATAAAACCTTCATTTTTTGAGACATATCAAAATCGTTAATCTGGATGATACTCTCATAAGATCCACGGTAACCTAAAGGATCGTTATACACCTCAATAAAGCTGTTTATATAATCAATATTTCCTGCTGTAGCGCCTGTCCAAGCCACATTATAATCATCCCAAGTTTGTAAATCACCTGTTTTGTAATAATCTATTAAAAGACCTAAAGCATTTCCTTGAGCTTCATTTTCTGCAACACCTTTAGCTAATTCTAACCATTTTACAACCTCATCTATAGCAGCACCGTAAAGTCCTCCAGATTTATAAACACGTTCTTTTAAAACACCATTTTCTTTTACCAATTGTGAGTTTAAACCAAAAGATAAAGGCTTATCTGCATTTGGAGAAACTTTTTCGTTATAAAAGCTTTCAACATCTGCATTAGTAACATTTGGTCCGTAAAAGTTAACAGCCGAAAGCGCAACATTATCAACACCCTTAGCTTGATTTACTTTTTTAAAATCCTCAGCATTAAATATCGCATCAAAAGCTTCGCTATCTAATTCTGTGCTTGTTTCAGTTAATAATCCCTTTAAATATTCCGAAGAAAATTCAGGTTTTAATTTATCTGTAGAATAATGATGATGAATACCATTACTAAACCAAACACGTTTTAAATAAGTTTCAAAACTTGTCCAATCTGTTGATGTTTTATCACCAGCGTAACTTGTATAAACATGCTCTAACGCTTTTCTAATTCTTAAGTTATAACGATAATTTTGATCCCACATAATATCGCGACCAGATAAACCTGCTTGCGTTAAATAATAAACTAACTTTTGCTCTTTTAAAGTTAATTTATCCCACCCAGGAATTTGGTATTTCAATATTTTAATATCGGCAAATTGCTCTACATTGTAATTAAACGCAACAGCCTCTTTACTCGCATCTACAACCTCTTTCTTATCAGCCTTTTCATTACCACACGAAAACAGCATCAGGTTAATAATTGCAATACCTACAATTGATTTTAGTTTCATAATTTGAATTATTATTTTATTTAACTTACAAAAACAGCTCTTTACAACATTCTACCATTCTTATTTAGTACAAAATTAGAACATTTCACTACTAAAAAGCTATTATTAACTCAACAAATGTAATAATTTATTAATCGAATTTTAAAAATGATTACCTTTGAGTTAAATATTTTCTCTCTAAATAATATGCAATGAAAGCTTTTAAGTATATTTTATTTCTTTTACTTATAATGATTATTGGAACATCTATATATATTGCGGTACAGCCCAACGAATATACCTTTTCTAGAAGTCGGATAATTACAGCTCCAACTCCCGTCGTTTTTAATGAAGTAAACGATTATAAAAACTGGATAGATTTTTCGCCTTGGCTAGAACAAGAGCCAAAAGCAACACTTACATATTTAGAAAAAACAATTGGTATTGATGCTGGTTATGCATGGAATGGAGATATTTTAGGTGAAGGAAACATGACGACTTTAGCTGTAGCTGAAAACAAATCTATTTCGCAAAAACTAAATTTCGTTACTCCTTTTGAAAGTGAATCGAATATTGAATGGAACTTTGAGCCTGAAAATAAAGGCACTAAAGTGACTTGGAGTATGAGCGGAAAACAAGATTTTATGGCTAAAATGTATACCGCTTTTTCTGGTCCTTTCGAAAAATCTGTTGGCCCCGATTTTGAACGTGGTTTATTTAAACTCGATAGTGTTGTTAATGCTAATATGCAAAAATACAGCATAAAAACAAACGGTATTACAACCCATGGCGGTGGTTACTATTTATATATTGCAGCTTCATGTAAAATAAATGAGTTATCGAGTAAAATGCAAGAAATGCTTCCTCGAATTAAAGCATACGCCGATAAAAATAAAATTAAAATAGCTGGCACACCGTTCATAAATTACTATAAATGGGATGAAGAGAATAACACTGTTATGTTTTCTTGCTGTATACCAACCACAGAAAAAATAATTTCTAACGAAAGTGATATTCTAACAGGACATTTACCTCCTTTTAATGCCGTTAAAACAACATTACAAGGGAATTACAAATATTTAGAAAAAGCATGGGCTAAAGCAACAGCTTATATTCCTGAAAATGGTTTAGAAAACTTAGAACAAGGACCAATGCTTGAAGTTTACGAAACCGACCCATCAAAAACACCGAATCCAGCAGATTGGATTACCGAAATATACATTGCTATAAAACCATTTGATGATTAGTTTTTAAATGAAACAACTTTTATTCGTTTTTATTGGTGGTGGCTTAGGTAGTGTAATACGTTATTTAATTGGCAAGTTTTTAAATAACTATGGAAACGGTATTCCATATGGCACATTTCTCGCCAATATTTTAGGTAGTTTACTTATTGGTATTATTTTAGGTTTAGCGGCCAAAAATGATAATTTGTCTCAAAACCAAACCTTACTTTTAGCTACTGGTTTCTGCGGTGGGTTTACAACTTTCTCTACCTTTGCTTACGAAAACCATATGTTTTTAAAATCGGGAGATTTTACTAGTTTTGCTATATATACTATTGCTAGTTTTATAGTTGCCGTTTTAGCTGTGTTTTTTGGAATGTATTTAATGAAGTAAAAATAATAAAAACTAGTAATAACCAAAATACTAAAAACGGTCAATTTAAACGTGTATCAAATTACCCAATACTTTAAATTTCTTTTAAAATCAAGCAATCAGCACGGCGTCCACTCCCCTTTTGTTTATGATTTAATTACTAAATGTTTTTACGATAAAAAGAAGTATACCGATTATAAAAAAATAATCGGCTACAAGAAAACACTTAAAGAAAATACCAATAGCATCAAAATAACAGATTTAGGTGCAGGCTCTCAAGTTATGAAACAGGAAGAGCGGGTTATTTCTCAAATGGCTAAAAACGCAGGATCCACCAATAAACGTGCTAAACTTTTATATAGACTATCTCTTTATTTCAAACCTGAAAACAGCCTTGAACTAGGAACTTCTTTAGGCATTGCAACCACAGCGTTACATTTAGGGAACCCAGACGCACATATAACAACTATTGAGGGTTGCCCTAATATTGCTGCTTTTTCTAAATCGAATTTTGAAAAGTTCGATTTTAAAAACATAAAAATGATTACTGGTGATTTTAATAATGAAATAGAAAAGCTTAAAGCAAACACTTACGATTTAGTTTTCTTTGATGGCAATCATAAAAAGGACGCGACTTTACTTTATTTTGAATCCCTTTTAGAAACCGCTCACAACGATTCTGTTTTTATATTTGATGATATTTATTGGTCTAAAGGCATGACCGAAGCTTGGGAGATTATTAAAAAACATCCAAAAGTTACAGTTACTATAGATACCTTTTTCTGGGGATTTGTGTTTTTCAGAAAAGAACAAGTTAGGGAAGATTTTATAATTCGAGTTTAATTTTTCTTCTTAACGCGGATAAATACATCTTTCAAAATTCATTTAAACAAAAAAAAGTCTCAGAGTAATTAAACCCTGAGACTTTTTTTTAATAAAATATCTAATTATTATTTTTGTAGAATAATTACTTTACTAAGTTAATTTCTACTCTTCTGTTTTCTGCTCTACCCTTAGATGTTTCATTACTAGCAATTGGTTTACTTTCTCCATAACCCATAGCAGATAATCTAAATGCATCTACACCATTTTCTACTAGATACGTTTTTACTGCATTTGCTCTAGAATCTGATAATCTTTGGTTTAAGGCATCACTACCAGAACTATCGGTATGACCTTCAACAGAGAACTTAGCTGTTGGATATTGACCTAAAATATCTATAATATCTGATAAAACCTGATTAGACTCAGATTTTATTGTTGATTTCCCTGAATTAAACAAAATTGTTTTAGCATAAGCATTCAAAGTTTTTTGAATCTCTACAGTTACTTCCGGACAACCCTTATTAGCTACTGTACCAGCAATATTAACACATTCATCATCTTTATCAAAAACGCCATCGCCATCTTTATCTGCCCAAGGACAACCATTATTTTCTTCTGGGCCTGCTTGATTAGGACAAGCATCTTTATTATCTAAAACACCATCTTTATCTTTATCTTCCCATGGGCAACCTTTGTTTTCTTTTGGACCAGCTATATCAGGACAAGCATCTTCGTTATCCATAACACCATCTACATCACTATCTAAATAAGGACAACCATTGTTTTCAATTGGACCTGCTTCTTTTGGACAGCCATCTAATTTATCAATAATACCATCTCCGTCTTTATCTTTTGGTTTACCTTGATAAACAGGAACTTTCAAACCTGCATATACATCGGCACCTTTAGAGTTATCACTAGTTAAAGCAGTAAGTACAGATCCTGAACCAATGTATAAAGGTCCTGCTCTAAATCCAGCTCCAGCTTGAAAACCGTTGTATTGTACAACACTTACAGGCACGAAAAAACTAAACCATTTACTTTCGAAACGTGGCGTTAAAGACACTACGTTAGCAATACGACTTGCATTCTCTTTCCCTTTAGACACTAAAGACAAATCGGTATTTAAGTTTACGTAAAAACTTCTGTTTAAGCTATAATCTACATTTAAATGTAATGCAGTTGGCAAGTTTACTTTATAACCTGCGCTGCTATTTGTTAAAGTATATAAGTTATTTAAAATACCATTTAAATCATCTTCATTATCAATATCGTCTTCAGTTACAGTATTTGTAACATCAAAGGTTTCAGAAATCGCGTCTTTATAATTAATTTTTCCGATATCTGTAATAGATAGTCCTAATTTTAATTTGTATTTATTTTCGTATTTATGTGAATACGTATCTCCATCTACATTAGTCGTTTTGTAATCTCCATAATCTGGTCTCCATTCGTAAACAAAACCTAAATCGGCTCCAAAACCAATAGCTTCAGGAAGTTCATAGTCGTAATTATCATTATCGTAATCATCACCACGGCCATAAGTTATAGAACCTGTTGTCTCAATAGTTTCAGATAACTCAGTATAGTCAACAGTTACATTTCTACCGTAAGCATTAGCTGTACCACCACCTTGTAAAAATTTTGCAGTAAGACCACCTTTTAAAAAGTGTTGATCATTATCCATTAAAACTCGAGCGTAAGTAACACCAAGTTCTGCCCAAGCATGTCCAAAAGTATTAAAATCACCCTCATTAACAACAAAATCAGTAGTATCATCATTATCAAGGTCATCGATAGTTTCACCATTAATTTCGTCAACATTTACCATAGCACGTGCTCTAGTAAATACAGCAATAGAACTCACTTTGTTTAAGTTAAACATAAAAGCAGGCCCCATAACATCTAAATTCACCATCGCATTATTATCAGTTGTTGGCGATTTTTTTGCATCTAAATCAAAATCGTATCCATCTTTGGTAGCATCTAAAAGATGTACACCATAATAATCATTACCAGCAAAAACACTAAAGCCTGCTAAATTAATATCTGTTTTAAAACGAGAATCTGTAATATTAGCGGGGTTAGCTATAACGCTATTTACACCACTGTAATTATCTGTAAGATATCCAATATACGACTGCGCTTTGGCACTCATGGAACCTATAATCAATAATACTATTAATGATATTTTTTTCATAATTAAACTATATTTTTTCATGTTGTTTCCGGCAAAAATAAAGGTTTTACTTTAAATCTATAAGTGTTAATTAACTTACAACCAATTATTACAAAATTTATTTGAATACCCCTATTTTAATAATGAGATTATTAGGAATACTCCTGATTTCTTAAAGATATGTTAAATAAAAGCAACCAAACTCTTGGTAGAAATGATAAACTTTAAATAAATTAGCCTTAAAATTTAAGCTTATTTTTACATTAATCTTTTTGATATTTTCTTTTTTAACAATTACCTTTAACCTATGAAAATTTATACTAAAACAGGAGACAACGGCACCACGGCCTTATTTGGAGGAACGCGTGTACCCAAACACCACATCCGGATAGAAAGCTACGGCACCATAGATGAATTAAACTCTCATTTAGGGCTAATTCGCGACCAAGATATTAATGAAACATACAAAGATTTAATTACCCATGTCCAGAATAAATTATTCACGGTTGGGGCTATTTTGGCTACCGATCCTGAAAAAGCTATTTTAAAAAACGGTAAAGATCGTTTGAATATCGAGAAGATTTCCAAAGGAGATATTGAACTTTTGGAACAGGCTATGGACAACATGAACGAAGCTTTACCCGAAATGACGCATTTTGTACTTCCGGGCGGACATCAAACAGTGTCATTTTGTCATATAGCACGCTGTGTATGCCGTAGAGCCGAACGTTTAGCAACCGCACTTAACGACTTAGAACCCTTTGAAGCAAATGCTTTAAAGTATTTAAATAGACTTTCGGACTATCTTTTTGTATTGGCACGAAAGTTGTCTTTAGACTTACAAGCAAATGAAATTAAATGGATTCCTGAAAAATATTAAATTATTTTATTGGAAGTTTAAATTAAAAAGCTATATTTTGAGTTAGAAAGCGAAACCGCGTTAGGGATTGAACGGCATGTTTGAGCTCCCCGACCAACGGAAGGGAGCGAGTAGAGAAAGCCCGACCCTTGTGGTAACGCCAAAAAAAAATAAAGCAAAAATATTGCTAGAATTATTAACAACGCAATAATAAATTTCAACTGTTTAGAGTACAAAAGGATACGTTCTTAAAATTAATGATTAAATAATTCATTTTTTACTTGTGTGTTTAAACTAAAAATTTATTTTTGCAAAAAATTAAACGCATTAACACATGTATTGGACTTTAGAATTAGCATCTTATTTAAGTGATGCGCCTTGGCCAGCGACCAAAGACGAATTGATAGATTACGCCATTAGAACTGGTGCACCTTTAGAGGTTGTAGAAAATTTACAGTCGATTGAGGACGAAGGTGATTCGTACGATTCGATTGAAGAAATATGGTCGGATTATCCAACAGATGAAGATTATCTGTGGAATGAGGATGAATATTAAAAATATAGCATAAAGAATAGTTAAAAAGTCTCGAATTGGGGCTTTTTTTTTGTTCTAAAATGTATATTTGAAGCTAGTAATGGCGTGGATATTTCTGTGCTTTTTATGACCTGTAAAAAGGAATGTTTCAACACATTTTTTTAACTGAAAAACACCTAGGGTTTTCCTAGAAAATATATTTATATAAAATAATAAACATGACTTTTTTAGATTCTATACTAAAGGTTTTTGTTGGCGATAAATCAAAACAAGATGTTAAAGCCCTTAGCCCTTTAGTTAAACAAATTAATACATACGAGGCAGCTTTAGAAGCTTTATCGCACGATCAATTAAGAGCAAAAACTATTGAATTTAAAGCTAAAATTGCAGATGCAACGCAAGCTACAAACGATAATATTGCTAGCTTAGTTGATGAAGCAGAAAACACTGAAGATATTGACCGCCGTGAGGATATTTATTTAGAAATAGATAAATTAAAGGACGATGCTTACAAAATTACCGAAGATATTTTAAACGTTATTTTACCAGAAGCTTTTGCTGTGGTTAAAGAAACGGCTAAACGTTTTACAAAAAACACAGAAATTACTGTTACCGCAAATGAATTCGACCGTTTAATTTCGGGCGAAAAAGGTTATGTTACCTTAGATGGTGATAATGCCACTTGGGCAAACTCTTGGGATGCTGCTGGAAAAGCCATTACTTGGGATATGGTACATTACGATGTGCAACTTATTGGTGGTATTGCCATGCACCAAGGTAAAATTGCGGAAATGCATACAGGTGAAGGTAAAACATTAGTTGCAACCTTACCGGTTTACTTAAATGCTTTAGCTGGCAAAGGTGTGCATCTAGTAACGGTTAATGATTACTTAGCGAAACGTGATAGCGCATGGATGGCGCCTATTTTTGAGTTCCATGGCTTAAGTGTAGATTGTGTGGATTACCACCAACCAAACTCGGCTGCTCGTAAAAAAGCTTATAACGCCGATATTACTTACGGTACAAATAACGAATTTGGTTTCGATTATTTACGTGATAACATGGCACATTCGCCAGACGATTTAGTACAACGCCCACACCACTACGCTATTGTAGATGAGGTGGATTCTGTTTTAGTAGATGATGCACGTACACCATTAATTATCTCTGGCCCAATACCGCAAGGTGAGCGCCATGAGTTTACAGAACTTAAACCTAAAGTAGATGATATTGTATCTGTACAACGTAAATATTTAACAGGTGTTTTGGCGGAAGCTAAAAAACTTATTAAGGATGGCGATACTAAAGAAGGTGGTTTAAAACTACTACGCGTTTACCGTGGTATTCCTAAAAATAAAGCTTTAATCAAGTTTTTATCTGAAGAAGGTGTTAAACAACTACTTCAAAAAACGGAAAACTATTACATGCAAGACAACAACCGTGAAATGCCTAAGGTTGATGAAGAGCTGTACTATGTAATTGAAGAAAAAAATAACCAAGTTGAATTATCTGACAAAGGTGTTGAATATATTTCTGGGAAAGATAATCCAGATTTTTTCATCTTACCAGAAATTGGACTTGAGGTTGCAAAAATTGAAAACCAAGGACTTTCGTCGGAAGATGAAGCCAACCTTAAAGAAGAATTATATAAAGATTTTGGAATAAAATCTGAGCGTATTCATACTTTAAATCAGCTTTTAAAAGCCTATGCTTTATTTGAAAAAGACACCCAATACGTGGTGATGGAAAATAAAGTAATGATTGTAGATGAGCAAACGGGTCGTATTATGGATGGCCGTCGTTACTCCGATGGGTTACACCAAGCTATTGAAGCTAAAGAAAACGTAAAAATTGAAGATGCTACTCAAACTTTTGCAACGGTAACACTTCAAAATTACTTTAGAATGTATCGCAAACTGTCTGGTATGACAGGTACAGCGGTTACTGAAGCTGGAGAATTCTGGGAAATTTACGAATTGGATGTTGTTGAAATCCCAACAAATCGCCCAATTGCTCGTGATGATAAAGAAGATTTAGTTTATAAAACAAAGCGTGAAAAATACAATGCGGTAATTGATGATGTTACAAAATTATCTGAAGCTGGACGTCCAGTTTTAATTGGTACAACATCTGTAGAAATTAGTGAATTGCTTGGTAAAATGCTTAGCATTCGCAAAATTCCACACAATGTATTAAATGCGAAACAACATAAAAAAGAGGCCGAAATTGTAGATCAAGCTGGGCAATCTGGGCAAGTTACAATTGCTACCAATATGGCAGGTCGTGGTACAGATATTAAATTATCTGCCGAGGTTAAAGCCGCTGGTGGTTTAGCCATTGTTGGTACAGAGCGTCACGATTCGCGTCGTGTAGATAGACAATTACGTGGTCGTGCTGGTCGTCAAGGAGATCCAGGTAGTTCTCAATTTTACGTGTCTCTAGAAGATAATTTAATGCGATTATTTGGTAGTGAGCGTATTGCCAAAATGATGGATAAAATGGGATTACAGGAAGGTGAAGTAATTCAGCATTCTATGATTTCTAAATCTATCGAGCGCGCACAGAAAAAAGTGGAAGAAAACCAATTTGGTGTTCGTAAGCGTTTATTAGAGTATGATGATGTTATGAACGCCCAACGTGAGGTAGTTTACAAACGTCGTCACCACGCACTTTTCGGAGAGCGTTTGCGTGTAGATTTAGCAAACATGATTTTCGATACATCGGAAGGTATTTCTGAAACTAATAAAACAGCTAGTGATTATAAGAATTTTGAGTACGAATTAATTCGCTATTTCTCAATGGGTTCTCCAGTTACTGAGGCTGAGTTTGGAAAACTTTCTGCTCAAGAGGTTACTGGAAAAATTTATAAAGCTGCTTTCGAGAATTACAAAGAAAAAATGGCTCGTAATGCTGATACTGCATTCCCCGTTATTAAAAATGTATACGAAACGCAACGTGATAAATTTAAACGTATTGTAGTCCCTTTTACAGATGGTACCAAAACTTTAAACGTAGTTACCGATCTTGAAAAAGCTTACGAAACACAAGGAAAACAATTAATTACCGATTTTGAAAAAAATATTACTTTAGCCATTATTGATGATGCTTGGAAAACGCATTTACGTAAAATGGACGAGTTGAAACAATCTGTACAATTAGCAGTACACGAACAAAAAGATCCTTTACTTATTTATAAGTTTGAAGCTTTCGAATTGTTTAAAACTATGATAGACGAGGTAAACAAAGATGTAATTTCATTCTTATTTAAAGGTGAATTGCCTCAGGAAACTCAAGACACTATTCAGGAAGCCCGTGAGCGTAAACAGGAACAATTAAGTACCCAAAAAGAAGAAATCCCTAATTTAGACGAACGTTCTGCACAAAGTAGAGCTGCAGGAAATACACAACGCCAACCGGATGTTGTGGAAACCGTAGTGCGCGATAAGCCAAAAATAGGTCGTAACGATCGTGTTACTATTAAACATGTTATTAATGGCGAAAACAAAACCGTTAAATACAAACAAGCCGAACCGCTTTTAGCTAAAGGTGACTGGGTTTTAGTTGAAGAATAATACACTATACATATTGTTTCGCTAAAGCGGAATATCTAAAATCCCAATAGTTTCTATTGGGATTTTTTTGTTTTCAACCATAAATACCAACTTGATTTTATTTCAAAAAAAACAATAACTTAGCAACAAATAATATCGCGGCGTTGTAAATTATTTAACTTTAAACTGCTGACCAAATGAGACATTTTTATTTTAAATTCTTAATAATTTTCTTTTTATCGTTAACAATACATTCTCAAACCCTTGATACGCTAGTAGACGTTGGTGGGTATAAAATGCATTTCAAAATAATAAAAGGAGTAGGAACTCCCATTCTTTTTGAAGCTGGTGGAGGTAATGATGCTTCTGTTTGGAACAACATATTAGAAAAAATTTATAACGTTACTAGCACTACATTAATTACTTACGACCGATCTGGTTTTGGAACAAGTGAATTAAATCCAAATTTGAAAAACGATTCGGATTTTGGAATAGAAAATGGTATAACAGAACTAGAAACAGGTCTTTCAAAGTTGGGTTATAACAATGAAATCATTCTGGTTTCCCATTCGTACGGTGGGTTGTATAATCTATTGTACGCACATAAACATCATAAAAAAGTTAAGTCGGTTGTTTTAATAGATGCTACTCTTAGTAATTTCTGGAATGATGAACTGCTAACAATGAGAGACAACAATGTTGATATAAGTTCTATAAAAAAACCTTCAGGCGACTATTATTTGAATGTAAATTTCAATGAAACAATGCGACACATGAGAAATATGGAATTCCCAAACAGTATCCCTGTTATCAATATTTTTCCTAAAAACTCCTTTTCAGGTTTTCCAGAGGTTCTTTCAAATCGATGGAGAAAGCTTCACAATGAGTTTAATAATCATAAGAATAATGTAGAAAACATTATAGCTTACGGAAGTGCTCATGCGATATTTCAGGACAATCCAGGGCTAATTATCAATACAATTATTAAAGCATATTCAGAAACACTAGATAAAAATCAACAAAACGTATTGCTGCAAAAAGCTCTAGATAATGCTATTGAGTTATCTATTCAAGCTAAAAAAACAGAAATGGAAAATAAACATTCAGAAAGTGATTTGAATGAATGGGCTTATACGTTTTTGAGAAATGAAGAATTAGAAAAAGCTTTAGAAATTTTTAAATTGAATACCATACTCTTTCCAGATAGTTGGAATGCATTTGATAGTTATGGGGAAGCTTTATTGAAATCAAATAGGAAAGCAGAATCAATTGAAATGTATGAAAAATCAATTGAATTGAATCCAGAAAATGAAACAGGAAAAGACGTGTTACTGAAAATGAAACAGGACTAGCAATGCACAATACCATGTAAATTAATTACTAGTTTTCAGCTTGCTTACAAAAGTTTTTGAAGATTTCCTGTCCGTCATTTATTTGCTAAAAAAAGTGACTAAAACACGCAGCTAATCTTTCACTTGTCTACTTCTACACAATAATTTAATTCAGTAGCATTTGTATACACCTCAAAAACCATATCCAAAAGGAGTTCCAACATAACATATACCTAATGGTTTATCTTCATAATAAAACACTCTAATCCATATTCTTTATTTCCCGCCAGTGGTAACACTTTTCTTAACGAATCCTTTAACACTTGCTAAAACATCGATTAAAGGCTAAAAAACCCCATAAAACACACAAAAACAAGATAAAAAGTTTATTACGACCGAAAAAAACTATAAATTTGCTTAAGTTTTAGTAGAGCTAGTTAAACGAAACTCCATTTTTACTTTATAAAATTAATAACATCATATACCCCAAATATGACACTTCGCCGCCTTATCTACTCTAGTCAAGCTGTAAAACTATTTAATAAACGCGAACTACTCGATTTACTGCATGAGTCTCGTGGTTTTAATTCCATAGATAACATTAGCGGCGTCCTTATGCATAAAGAAGGTTATTTTCTTCAAGTTATTGAAGGTGATCCCATAATGATTCATGATCTTTTTAATCGTATAGAAAAAGATCCACGCCATATGGATCTAAAAATACTACATGATTGTACTATAAAAAAACGAATGTTTTCTAATTGGAACATGGGCTGTACAGATTTTGACGATCCCGAACTAAGTATGCTACCAGGTTTAAGAACCGATTTAACCAACCCAGAAGTGATTGAAGAATTAATTACGAACTTACCTGATGTTGCCAGTATTTTAAAAGAAAATTTCTTAAATTAATTGCAATACAAAATCAATTCATTCTTAATTTATACACTTCTGACATGTATAGTTGTTATACCGGAATTAAGATTAATCCCTTTATACAATTTATAAATTAGAATTATACTCATATTATTTTAGACTAAGTCCTACAAATGAACCAATTTGTATAGAAGGGTTGTAGTTATAAATACCGAAAACTAAACATTACCAACTTTAGCGAATCAAATCTAAATTTCATACACAATTAAGAAAATCCACACTTGACTTTGTAAGAAAAAAATCATAAATTTGTCTAAGCTCTAATATTGTTCATTAAGCTCTATCGACACATTAGAAGTTAAATAATTGAATATGATACTTCGCCGCATTATCTACTCGAGTCAAGCTGTGGAAAAATTCAGCAAACGTCATTTATTAGACCTACTACATGATTCACGAGGTTATAATTCTATCGACAACATTAGTGGCGTTCTTATGCATAAACAAGGTTATTTTCTTCAAATTATAGAAGGCGACCCCAAAGTTATTGACGATCTTTTAGAACGTCTCCATAGAGATCCACGGCATAAAGATTTAAAAATTATTCGCGATAGCATGGTAGAAAATCGTCTTTTTACTAATTGGGCTATGGGTTGTGCCGATTTTGATGATGCAGAATTGAGTATGTTACCAGGTTTTAGAACCGATTTAACAGATCCCGATGTAATTGAAGAATTAATTACACATCTACCTGAAGTAGCTACCCTCTTGCGAAATAATTTTGTAGACTGATGAGTTAAACCCTTTAGAATACAATAAGCTTTAAAATAATTCCGAAAGCAAATACAAATTATTACGACTATAAAACGATAAATATCGAATCAAGCACTTTACTTGAGTAGCGTTTTTTTTTAATAAATCATTTTTTTTATATGAATCCTCAATTAATAAACTTAGTTTTTGTCATTTTTCTATCATTCCTTAATTGTGATTCTAATCAGAAAAAGGCTACTCAAAATTCTACAGTAAATACAAAATCAGTTAAAGCAAATAACTTTAATGATTACTGGTTTTCGGGAGTAGCAGAGCTAAATAGTTACGATTTAAAACAAGCAAGATATGGAGAAATCCGTGACGGAGAGGTTGTTCTTGTTTTTGTAACCGAACCTTTTTCTGCTAGCAAGCAAGTTAAATTAGACAACCCAAAAAAAACACCTGAAGATGATGTAACGGTTATGAAATTGAATAATGTTCGAAAATTCAACACAGGTATTTACGACTATTCCATACTAACATCTACTTTCACTCCAATTAACACACAAGATTACCCTAATACACTTAAAGCTACAAATAGCATACAAGAATGGTGTGGTATAACGTTTACTCAATTAAATTTAGAGGATAATAATTATCACCATAAGCAATTTTCTTACTTCGAATCTCAAGGTGATTTAGAGAGAAAAATAAAAGTAACGTTGTTAGAAGATGAGCTTTTTACCCGAATACGCATTAATAACGGAGAATTACCAATAGGAGAAATAGAATTAATACCATCAATTATACAAAGTCGTTTTACCTATCAAGAAGTTAAGCCAGTTAAAGCGCTAATTGGAAAAACGGCAACGGAAAAACTTATTAAATATAAGATTGAAATCCCTAGCCAAAAAAGAACAATTACTATCGATGTTGAAAATCAATTTCCATTTAAAATAATGGCTTGGACTGAAGATAATGGTGATGGCTTAATAACAACGGCTAAATTGAAAAAAAGCTTAAAATCTCCATATTGGAACCAAAAATCTGTAGCTGATGAAAAAATGAGAAAGGAATTACTTTTAGTTAAGTAATCCATTCCATTTTTTTAAAACACTTTTAAATACCTAACCTTAATAATAAATTTGGATCAGGGCAATTATTTCTATAAAACTCTAGATTCTTTTTAGCGCAAACACCAGGATAATCGCCAGAAACCCCCTGAATATCTTTTATAATTTGAAAATGTAAATGTGGTGGATAGTCCCCATTTACAGAAGCATCTCCTAAAATAGCTATTTTATCGCCTTTTATAAACGTTTTTCCAACTTCTATATTATCTATCGAAGACAAACTTAAATGCCCGTATAGCGTATAAAAAACGACTTCGTCAATAATATGTTTTAAAATAATTGTTGGTCCATAATCGCCAAAATTAGTATTATTTTGAAAGCTATAAATTACTCCATCAAATGGTGTGTAAATTGGAGTTTCTGCCTCACACCATAAGTCTATTCCTAAATGAATGTTTCGTTCTTCTTCAGCTTGACTGTTAAAATGTTTACTCCGCTTATAAATATTACGTACTTCTAAATAACCGCCATAAGCCACCATTGCTTTATGTTTATTGATATGGGAATTTACAAAGCGAGCTAACTTATCAGACGATGAGACATCTATCGTGTTTAATACTTTGTTAGATTCAGATAAACTTATTGGGGTATATTTACTTTTAGGAATATCCTTCCCTAATACCGGAAACGCACTATCTAGAGTATTTTCCATTAATAATAAAAATTTATTCGAATTCATATTTACTTAAAAAGTATAGAATCTAAAAATATTAAACTAATTCCTCATTTAAAAATATTGTACCTTGAACTTCTACAATTAAAATTTCAACTAAATGAAACAAATAATTATAGCATTCACCACAATATTCCTTTTTTTTTCTTGTAATGGAAACCCTAAATCGGAAGAAAACAAGCTATACGTAAAAAATGAAACTGCTCTAAAAAAAGCCATTGAACATGTAAAAGCTGGTGATGAAATTATTTTAGCAAATGGTATTTGGACCAATATAAAAATTGATTTCTATGGTCACGGAAATAAAGATAGCCCAATAATTTTACGAGCCGAAACTCCAGGGAAAGTTTTTATCGAAGGTGAATCTTATTTACATTTAGGAGGTGAGTATCTTATTATAAAAGATTTATATTTTAAAAACGGATATTCACCATCTTCTAGTATTATTCGTTACAAAATAGGAGAAGATAAAACGGCTTTTAACACAAGAGTAACTAATTGCGCTATAGAGAATTTCACAAAACCAAGCCGATTAACGAATGATAAATGGATTGAATTCTACGGAAAACACAACACTTTAGAAAACTGTTATATTACCGGAAAATCTAATGATGGAGAAACTTTAAGAGTCTTTCAAGATGGAAATGAACACAGCAGTAACTACCACCAAATAGTGAATAATTATTTTGGACCGCGCCCACGAAAAGGAGGACCAAGAGGAGAAACCATACGTATTGGAGACAGTAAAACGTCCATGACATCTGGCTTTGTAAATGTTTCGAACAATTACTTCGAAGCTTGTAATGGCGAAGTTGAAATTATATCCGACAAAACCAATTTTAATACTTTTAGAAACAATATTTTTTACAAATCTGAAGGTTCGCTTGTATTACGTCATGGCAGCTTTTCAACAGTAGATAGTAACATTTTTATAGGTGGAGAAGATTCTGATTTTTATGGAGGTATACGCCTTGTAAGCACAGGCCATTGGATTACAAATAATTATTTTTATAAAATAAAAGGTGAACAATTCAGAAGTCCGCTTGCAGTAATGAATGGTATTCCTATGTCCTCATTAAATCGTTATAAACAAGTTACCGATGTTGTTATTGCATATAATACTTGGATAGATTGTAAGTCGCCTTGGCAATTAGGTGTTGGTCAAAATTTAAAGAGCGTAAATGTCCTTCCGCCAAGCGAAATTCGTTCGGCACCGCCGGTTCGATCCATAATTGCAAACAATATAATATTTAATCATAACCCAGATAAAACACCTGTTTTTAATCATGACAATATTGATGGCATACAGTTTAATAATAATATTTTAGATAATGATGGTAATTCATTTTCAGAAAAAAAATTATTAAAAAACAAGACTATTAAAATGAAGCAAATTAATACGTGGTTGTTTGCACCAGAAAATGCTCAAGCCGCTTTAACGGATAGTATTTATTATGGCTACGACTTTGATAAAATAAAAACGGATTTATTTGGAAGCTCTAGAACAAACCAAAATAGTATTGGTGCTATTTGTAACATAAGTGCCGCCGAAAAATTTATTATAGATAAGAAAAAATATGGGCCTCAATGGTTTTCTGTAGAAAGTAAAAAAGCAGAATCAAATATTATTGAAGCTACCCAAACTAATCTTCTTCAAAAAATTGAACAAGCTAAAAGTGGCGATATCATAGAATTAGTAGATGAAGCATATACTTTTAGTAACCCAATAATAATTAATAAAAAAATAATTATTCGTTCTAAAAACAAAACAAAACTTATTTTCAACAGTACTAAAAACCAACCCGCTTTTGAAATGCACCCGTATGGTTTTCTGTATTTAGACAATATCATTCTAACAGGGAAAAACAATCAATCTGCATTTAAACCATTAGACGAAAACATGTCTGCTGCTTATAATTTGGATATAAACAATTCAACAATTGAAGGTTTTGGCTATATTCTAAAAGCAACTAAAGGATCATTTTCCGACTATATTACATTTAGCAACAGCACGATACAAAATTGCAATAATGGTATTATTTTGGCTGCTGAAGAAAAAGGAGATTACAATGCCGAAATGCTTACTATCACTAATTGTAACTTTAATAATGTAAAGAATAACGTTATCCACTTTTTTAGAGGAGGATACGACGAATCTACAATTGGAGGCGTTTTAACAGTTAGTAATTCTTCATTTACTAACTGCTCAGAAAATGAAAAAACAAAAGTTCTACTTAAAACAAAAGGTATTATTAATGTTGACTTAAGCCATAATCGTTTTGAAAATAATCCCGTTGATTATATTGCTATATTATGGGGCGAAAAAAACAACAAGCATCAAGAAAATGCACTAACTAATTCTGGAAAAATAAAAGTAGAAGCACAACAGAAGCTTGAAATTTTATACTAATTCCGGTTCTTCTATTGTGCTTCTAATTCTATTAACCCTAAATAAGCACTTTTTTAAGCTAATACTTCAGCATATAAATCGAAATCTTCCGCTTCCGTTACTTTTACAGTTGCAAATTCACCTGTTTTTAAATAACATTTAGACGCATCGATTAATACTTCGTTATCTACATCTGGAGAATCAAATTCAGTACGACCAACAAAATAATTACCTTCTTTACGATCGATAACTACTTTAAACTCCTGCCCTATTTTATGTTGATTTAATTCCCATGAAATTTGGGATTGAATTTCCATTATTTGGTTCGCTCTATCCATTTTAACTTCTTCTGGAACATCATCTTCTAAAGTGTAAGCATGTGTGTTTTCTTCATGAGAATAAGTAAAACAACCTAAACGCTCAAAACGCATATCGCTTACCCATTGTTTTAATTCTTGGAAATTCTCTTCAGTTTCACCTGGATAACCAACAATTAAAGTTGTTCTAATCGTCATTTCTGGAACTGCCTCTCTAAATTGATGAATCAATTTAGTCGTTTTTGCTTTAGTTGTTCCACGACGCATACTTTTTAAAAGTGAATCGGAAATATGTTGTAAAGGAATATCTAAATAATTACAAACCTTAGGTTCGCGTTTCATTACATCAAGCACATCTAAAGGGAAACCAGTTGGAAACGCATAATGTAAACGAATCCAATCGATACCATCAACTTTTACCAAAGCTTCCAAAAGCTCGGCTAAGTTTCGTTTTTTATATATATCTAGTCCGTAATACGTTAAATCCTGAGCAATAAGGATTAATTCTTTTACGCCTTTTGCTGCTAATTTTTCAGCTTCTATAACCAAGTTTTCAATAGGTGTACTCTTGTGTTTTCCTCGCATTAAAGGGATGGCACAAAAACTACACGGTCTATCGCAACCTTCAGCAATTTTTAAATACGCATAGTTTTTTGGTGTAGTTGTTAAACGCTCTCCAATAAGCTCGTGTCTATAATCAGCACCCAAAGCCTTTAGTAATCCTGGCAACTCCGTAGTCCCAAAATACTCATCTACATTTGGTATTTCCTTTATTAAATCTGGCTTGTAACGTTCACTTAAACAACCGGTAACAAATACTTTATCTACGTCGCCATCGTTTTTCTTTTGTACGTATTCAAGAATAGTATTTACACTTTCTTCCTTAGCATTATTGATAAACCCACAAGTGTTGATTACCACAATATTCCCTTCTTCTTCATGAACAACATCTTTTCCGCTGGCTTTTAGTTGCCCCATTAATACTTCGCTATCGTAAACATTTTTACTACAGCCAAGTGTTACTACGTTGATTTTGTTCTTTTTAAGTGTCTTTGTTCTCATACCAAAAATTAAGTGTGCAAAGATACGCAATGCTGATTGATTTATGATGAATGATTGTAGAATAACAATATATACTTGCTTTTGTTTAAAATGCATCCAATTCAACGATTATAATCACAATTAATTAAACCTTTTATATATTTGAAAGTCCAAAACATTAACATTTCTAATTATGAAGCATACCTTACACGTATATCTAGTTTTATTAATTTTTATTTTTGGTTGTTCTTCGGAAAATTCAAATAAACCTGAAGAAGAAATCGATACAGAATCCACCTATTTTCCACCGATAAATTCCGACACTTGGGAAACAAAATCTATCTCTGATTTAAGTTGGAATGAAGCAGAGCTACAACCGCTTCTTGATTATCTAGAAGAAAAAAACACCAAGAGTTTTATAATTTTACATGATGGAAAAATTGTAGTTGAGGCATATATGAACGCCCATACTGATTCTAAATTTTGGTATTGGGCGAGTGCAGGAAAAACATTAACATCTACAACCGTTGGGATTGCACAAGATAACGAACTTATAAATATTAATAATAAAGTTTCTGATTATTTAGGAATAGCTTGGACGAGCACTACATTAGAGCAAGAAAACTTAATTACTTGTAAAAACTTGTTATCAATGGATTCTGGTTTAAACGATACTTTAGGTGATGATGTTTCTCCAGATAACCTTCAATATATTGATAATGCAGGATCTCGTTGGGCATACCATAATGTCTATGTAAAAATGCAAGATGTAGTTGCGGCAGCAAGCAACCAAGATTGGAACGATTACTTTACTGAAAATTTGAAAGATAAAATTGGAATGAGTGGCCAATGGATCGATCTTAACAATTTAAGTGTCTATTGGAGTAATACGCGAAGCATGGCACGTTTTGGACATCTTATTTACGCCAAAGGCCAGTGGGAAAACACACAAATTATTTCTGAAAATTTTATAGATGAAGCAAAAAGCACGTCTCAAAATATTAATGAAGCTTATGGCTATTTATGGTGGCTTAATGGAAAATCCTCCTATCATTTACCGCAAAGCCAATACGAATTTAGCGGAAAATTAATTCCTAATGCTCCCGATGATATGTTTGCCGCATTGGGAAAAAACGATCAAAAAATTTATATCGTTCCTAGCAAAAAATTAGTAATTGTTAGAATGGGTGAAGCTGCTACTGAAGAAAATTTTGCACTTTCTAGTTTTGATAACGATTTATGGGGAAAAATAAATGCAGTAATTAATTAGAATTAAAAACTAAAAAGCACAAGTTTTTTTCAAAGAACGTATCTAAAGATTAATATAATTAGCTATCGATCTTTAAAAAAAACACTTTGTATAAAAAACTGACCCTCTCATCACTATTTTTTTTCTGCTTCTATTTACAAAATTATGCGCAACTATGTGAAGGTAGCTTAGGAGATCCAGTAGTCGAAATAAACTTTGGATCGGGAACCTCGAAAGGAGGTGCTTTAGATTCTTCTATTACGGCCTTTACATATAGTAGCGGAGAATTAGACGAAGGAGAATATACTATTGCAAATACAACTAGCGGTTTAAAAAGCAATGCTTGGCATGTTACTAGCGATCATACTGGAAACACAAATGGTTACATGATGGTTATAAATAGTGCCGTGCTAGCAGATGAAGGTGTTTTTTATACTAAAACAGTAACCGGACTTTGTGCTAATACAACTTATGAGTTTTCTGCTTGGCTAATAAATATAATGAATCCTGCTATAGGAACGGATCAATATCATCCTGATGTTACGTTTCGTATAAGTGATTCATCCGGCAATATTTTAGGCTCCAACAACACCGGCGATATCTCTCAAACATCATCCGGTACTTGGCTACAATATGGCTTATTTTTTACTTTAGAGGACGAAACCGAAGTGATTATAACCATATTAAATATTGCACCAAGTGCACATCCAGGAAATGACATTGCTTTAGATGATATTGCTTTTAAGCCCTGCGGTCCAACAATAAGTAATACAATAGATAATCAAGATACAAGCAACTTATCGGTTTGCCAAAATGAAAATGTAAGTTCTACATTTCAAGCATCAGTATCTTCTGGATATTCAGATCCTCGATATCAATGGCAATCATCAGATAATAATGGACTAACTTGGAATGACATTTCTGGAGAAACTACACCAAATTATATATTTACCGACACAAGCATAGCGGGTGATTTTTTATACCGATTAACCGTGGCTAACGGAAATAACATAAATACGTCGTCTTGTAGAATTACTTCAGACAATTTTAATATTGAAATTATTGAAACTCCCGAAGCCTTAACCGGTGAACCAGAACAAGTTTTTTGTACAACGGAAGCTGCGAAAATCGCAGATATTCAAGTTAATTCCACAGCTATTTGGTATGATAGTCTAACCGAAGGAAATATTTTAGCCAATACAAACAGCCTCGTTGATGGAACAACATATTATGCTGCAAAAGAAACCATTAGTGGTTGTGAAAGTGATGATAGAATTGTTGTTTTAGTTTCTATAATAGCTCCAAGTCTTGTTATAAATAATATATCTACCGAGATTTGTGATAATCTAAATGATAGCCAAGAAACGATCGATTTAACAATTTACGAATCGGAAATAACAGACTGTAGCGATTGTGTTTTTACTTATTTCACATCGCAATCTAATGCAGAGAACGATGATGAAGGAAAAATATCAGTTCCTACAAGTTTTAATTGGTCTTTAGAAACTCCAATTATATACACACGAATCGATTCTGCCGATAATTGTTACCAAATTGCACAAATTGAAATCAGTTTACAAGATTCTCCCATAATTACAATCTCCGATTTTGTTGGTATTTGTGAAAATGACAATAATATAACTATTGATGCCGGAGATGGTTTTGATAGCTATTTATGGTCTACTGGAGATACCTCACAAACAATAACACTTACTATTGAAGATACTGGTAACTATACTGTAACAGTAACCCAAGATCATAACACTTATAGCTGTTCCTCAACAAAAGAATTTGAAATTGTATTATCTAATACCGCTGTTATTTCGAATATTGATATTGACGACTGGACGGATTCCAACAATATGATAACTGTTAATTTATCTGAATTAAGCCTAGGTGATTATGAATATTCTATAGATAATATAACTTTTCAAGACAGTAATACATTTACAGCATTAACAGCTGGAGAATATATAATTTATGTAAGAGATAAAAATGGTTGCGGTACCACTCAAGAGCAAGTTTACTTATTGAATTCTCCTAAATATTTTACACCTAATAATGATGGGTACCATGATACATGGTCTATAAAGTATTCTGAAACAGAACCTAATTTAACGGTTAAAATATATGATAGATATGGAAAACTCCTCAAAAATTTAGGATCAACATCCTCATGGGATGGCACTTATAGCGGACAAAACATGCCGACTTCAGATTACTGGTTTGTAGTTACACGAGCAAATGGAAAAGATTACACTGGGCACTTTACGTTGAAAAGATAATATTTAAAATCTATAAACTTGCAAGTCCAATTTTAAAGATTCCTATTTAAAAAATGAATCTACAAACTCAAATTTATTAAACACTTGCAAATCCTCAATACCTTCTCCAACACCAATGTATTTTACAGGAATTTTAAATTGATCGGAAATTCCAATTACTACACCGCCTTTTGCTGTACCATCTAATTTGGTTACAGCCAAAGAAGTTACCTCTGTAGCTGCAGTAAACTGTTTAGCTTGCTCAAAAGCATTTTGCCCTGTAGAGCCATCTAAAACCAAAAGAACATCGTGAGGTGCGTCTACAACAACTTTTTGCATAACGCGTTTTACCTTTGTAAGCTCGTTCATTAAATTTACTTTGTTATGTAAACGTCCTGCAGTATCAATAATGATAACATCAGCTTCTTGATTTACTCCAGATTTTAGCGCATCGAAAGCTACAGATGCAGGATCACTTCCCATTTCTTGACGAATCATTGGTACATCTACACGATCTGCCCAAACCTGTAATTGGTCTATAGCTGCCGCACGAAACGTATCAGCTGCGCCTAAAACAACATTAAGTCCTTGCTTTTTAAATTGATATGCTAACTTTCCAATAGTTGTAGTTTTACCTACACCATTTACGCCTACAACCATTAAAACATAAGGTATTTTTCTTCCATCAGCTTGTTTTGGTAAACTAGGAATGGTGTATTCGGTGTCTTCGCCAGAGTTTGTTTCACTTAAAAGTGCTGCGATTTCTTCACGAAGAATTTTATTAAGTTCTTCTGTTCCTAAATATTTATCTTTTGATACGCGTTCTTCAATACGCTCAATAACTTTTAGTGTGGTATCTACTCCAACATCACTAGAAACTAATACTTCTTCAAGATTATCTAGAACTTCAGCATCCACTTTAGATTTTCCGGCTACCGCTTTACTAAGCTTACCAAAAAAACTAGATTTTGTTTTTTCTAATCCTTTATCTAAGGTTTCTTTTTTATCTGACGAAAATATTTTTTTAAAAAAGCTCATTTTCTTGTTAGTTGTTATAGAGTGGTTATGCTCTTTTTATTTTGTTGTTTCTTACCGTTATGGTAAATATATTTTTAACGTTCTATCTCGCTGTTTTTATTAATTAAACTCAGCAGATACTCGCGTTAGGGATTGAAGCATTGTTGAAGCTCTTTTTGTGTTGTTGCACCTATGCAACACAAAAAAGCGACTGCGAAAAGCCCGACCCTTGCGGTAACGCACAAAATGATATTGTCAAATTCCTTACCACAAATATTTTTCTGCTAATCTGTCAGTCATTCAAAATTTACCTTTAGATTTTTAGCCTTTATTTCATTTTGATTATCTAAAGGTAAAGCCTTTAACGCTTATTTCAAATATAAAAATAAAAAAGCTGCTTTCGTTTTCGAAAGCAGCTTTTAATATTATGTAACAATGTAAATTACTTTTTAGCTAAAAAGTCAGTTACTTGTTCTGGATTCATTATAGATTCAACAAACATGTAAGCTCCAGTTTTAGGAGATTTTACCATCTTTATTGCTTTTGTTAATCTTTTAGATCCTGTTTGTAATGATGCTACGGATTTCTTTGCCATGACCTATATGTTTTTAAGGTATTTGAAATTTTAAAACTAAAATTTCTAATTATTTAATTTCTTTATGAACTGTCATACGCTTAAGAATTGGATTAAATTTCTTAATCTCCATTCTATCTGGCGTGTTCTTTTTATTCTTTGTAGTAATGTAACGTGAAGTTCCTGCTTGACCAGACTCTTTATGCTCTGTACATTCTAAAATTACTTGTATTCTATTGCCTCTCTTTGCCATTTCTTTTTATTTTAAATACAGCGAATTACTTCGTTAAAAATCCTTTAGATTTTGCATCTTTAATTGCTGCAGAAATACCTATTTTATTAATTGTTTTTAAAGCAGATGTTGAAACTTTTAATGTCACCCAGCTGTCTTCTTCTGGAATGTAAAAACGTTTCTTTACTAAATTCGCATTAAATTTGCGTTTAGTTCTGTTCAATGCATGAGACACGTTGTTTCCAACCATTGCCTTCTTTCCTGTAAGTTCACAAACTCTTGACATTATATATAACTTTAATTTTGTTGCTTAAAATCGAGGTGCAAATATATAAAATCTTTACGGTATGACAACCAAAATATTATCTATTTTTAAAAATTTCTTTTAATAACATCTCAAAAGCCTTGTTAGCCCCCTTATTTATTACTTTTAACCGAAGGTTCCCTAACATAAGTTTTTCTGAATAAACTCCCGTTTTTGTAGCGATCGCAATATAAACAGTGCCAACCTCAACATCAGAATCACCTTTTGTTGGTCCTGCATTACCTGTTGTGGCAATGGCATAATCTGTATTAAATAATTTTAAAACATGCTGTGCCATAGATTCTGCTACTTTTGCACTTACTACAGAATCGGCCTCAATAGCTTCTTTAGAAACGCCTAAAATATTTATTTTAGATTCGGTAGCATAACTTACCACGCTGCCTTTAAAATAAGCCGATGCACCGGAATTTGCGGTAAAACGCTCGGCTATTTTACCTCCAGTACAACTTTCTGCCGTAGCAACAGTTTTACCTAATTTAGTAAGTTGTTTTCCTATTATACGTTCTATGGAATCATCTTCTTCTTCAAAACCTACAAATTCCTCTTTGATAAGCGGAATAAGCTGATCTATTTGCTTTTGCACATCTGAAATCACTTTTTCCTTATCAAATCCTTTCGTTGATAAACGCAAGCGCATATTACCTAAACTTGGCAAATAAGCTAGTTTTATCTCGGGCGGCAAAGCATCTTCCCAATCTTCAATTCTTGCAGCTAGAGTACTTTCTCCTAAGCCAAAAATCAATAATGTACGATGCAAAATAAACGGACAATCAAATTTTTCTTTTATTCTCGGTACCACTTCTCCATCAATCAAACCTTCCATTTCGAAAGGCACACCAGGTAGCGATACAAAAACTTTATCGCCCTTCTCTATCCACATGCCAGGAGCGGTTCCTAATGTATTCATTAAAACAGTAGCTTTAGATGGCACTAACGCCTGATCTAAATTAACTTGCAAGAGTGTTTGTCGTACATATTTTTGCCATAAATCCTTTATATTTTCTTCCACCGAAGCATCTCTAACTAAGGTGTCATTAAAATATTCGGCTAGCGTTTTTTTGGTAATATCATCTTTTGTAGGACCTAATCCTCCAGTAATTATTATTATATTTACACGGCTTTCGGCATCTTTAAATGCCTGAAGAATATGTTGTTTATCGTCTTGAATAGAGGTGATTTGATACACCGAAACCCCTATTTTATTAAGTTGTTTACCAATATATGCAGAATTAGTATCTATCACTTGCCCTATAAGTAGCTCATCTCCAATGGTAATAATTTCTGCTAACATAAGCTATAAATTAAAATCTGCCTTCATTTCCGCTACAGCGTTTTCTATCGCAGTAATCACAACTTTTAATTGCGGTGTAACATCTAATTCCTTTTTCGTGAATTTCCCCCAATCTTGTACTTCAATTAAGGTGGCTAGCACGCCTAATTCAAATAAATCGATTGTAGGTTTCATTTTATGAGCTGCCTGATAAGCTTCATGGTAATCTTTCGCAGCAACTGCTTTTTTTAGTCGTTCTGCATCTTCCGGTACTTCTTCTAAAAATGCTTCTGCTAGTGCAGCAATAAAACTTTCGTCATTATCCGCTAGCTCTCTCACTCTAAATAACTTGTAATGTTGTTCCATTTATTTAACTGTTATTGAAAATAATTCTTTATTTTCTATATATCCCTTTAGCTTGTCGTTTGTGTTTACTTTTCCTACTCCAGCTGGTGTTCCCGTAAATATAATATCTCCTATCTTTAAAGTAAAATATTTCGACACATATTCTATTAATTCATCAATTTTCCATAACATATGGCTCGTATTTCCATTTTGCACAAAAAAATCATTCATTTTTAAAGAAAAATTTATATTATCCACATTTTCAACACTATCAACAGGCATCCATTCACCAATAACTGCGGCCCCATCAAAACTTTTTGCTTTTTCCCATGGCAACCCCTTGGCCTTTAATTTTGCCTGTAAATCACGTGCTGTAAAATCTATACCTAAGCCTATTTCATTATAATATTTGTGAGCAAATTTTCTATCAATATGCTTACCTACACGATTAATTTTTACTAAAACCTCAACCTCATAATGTACATCATTAGAAAAATCCGGGATAAAAAACGGCTGCTTTTTAAGTAAAATCGCCGTATCAGGCTTTAAAAACACCACCGGATCTGTTGGCTTTTCGTTATTCAATTCCTCAATGTGTTCGGTGTAATTACGACCAATGCAGATTAATTTCACGGTTTTTCATTTTTAAAAACAAGAACTCAACAAATCATCACGAATAGCAAACTCTAGTCTATTTTCTATATTATTTTCTTTTGGGCGTTACCACAAGGGTCGGGCTTTCTCTACTCGCTCCCTTCCGTTGGTCGGGGAGCTCAAACATGCCGTTCAATCCCTAACGCGAAGTCTACTTGCAAAGATTATCTTTAAGCGGTAACCAATGTCTTACCCTTAAACAAAACTATAATCTTCTAGCTTAACCTAAATTTTATTATTAAAACTGCGCAACTTAATGGCTGTTAATACTTTTTTAGTATACAAAGGGAAATCGGCATTTAATAACCAACCAAAATAACCTGGTTCACTTTCCAAAACATCGGTTACCAGCTTTCCTTTATGCTTTCCGAAAGAAAAACACTCTTCACCCTTTTTATTATAATTTATAAATCCAGCAAAATCAGCAAACTTATTTCTGGCACTAAACTCTGCCAAAAATTTTGTGTTATTTTCTAATTCATCATACCTTTCTATTTGTGCCTTAAGCACTTCGTAAGTAGCGTTGGTATCAGCTTCCGCACCGTGAGCACCTTCTAACTCTTCATTACAATAAAACTTATAAGCAGCACTTAATGTACGTTGTTCCATTTTATGAAAAATAGTTTGCACATCTACAGCCAAACTGCTTTTCATATCAAAATCAATATCTGCTCGTAGTAATTCTTCAGCTAATAAAGGAATATCAAACCTATTGGAATTAAATCCACCTAAATCCGAATCCTTAATCATGCTATAAATATCCTTAGCCAATTCTTTAAATGTAGGCTCGTTAGCAATTTTCTCATTGCTTATTCCGTGAATTTCAACAACTTCTTGCGGAATATTCATTTCCGGATTTACTAACCACGTTCTGCTTTCCTTGTTCCCATTAGGATATACTTTAAGAATAGAAATCTCTACAACTCTATCTTTAGATATATTTATTCCTGTAGTTTCTAAATCAAAGAAACAAATGGGTTTTGTTAAGTTTAATTGCATTTTAAATTAAATATTTTTACAAATATACTTTTAAAATTTGTTTAAATTTGTTCAAATTATGAATTCAAACTACAAAATAGCATATTCTTTTATTCTGTTTCTTTTTATTTCTTTTTTCAGTTTTGCTCAGCAAACACGAGACAAAAAAGTATCGCTTATAAAAAAGCAAAACGGCAAACGTTTAGAGTTTTACGCAAAAAACACAGACTCTATGAGCTACTCCGTTTTTTTACGTATAGTTACAAAAGACTATAGAAGAAGTAGTAACAGACCCGTTTTAAAAGTTATTCCTGCCAATAGCGAAATACATTTAATTACTCTCATAAAATTAACCGATAAACTGGGTAATTACGAAGAACAATTTATTGTAAATAAAGTTAGTCAAAGTTTACGCATTCGAAAAGATTTTGACGATTTTCAAATAAATATCGACGATGCTTTAAAAACCAAAGACATAACCATTTTTGAATCTGATAACTGCTCACTGTGCGAAGATGCTAAAAGTCTGTTTAATAATTCCAAAATAGCTTTTAAAACAAAACATATAATAGAAA
This sequence comes from Algibacter sp. L1A34, assembly GCF_009796805.1. NCBI lineage: Bacteria > Pseudomonadati > Bacteroidota > Flavobacteriia > Flavobacteriales > Flavobacteriaceae > Algibacter > Algibacter sp. L1A34. The sequence goes on from NZ_CP047029.1 coordinate 406,310, forward strand.
ATTATAATGACTTAGAGCTTCTTTTAAAAAATTCAGGCATAACTAAAGACAGTATTAAAAACCTGCCATTTATACTTAAAATTAAATCTAAAGTATACACCAACATAAGTACAGAAAAAGTCCTTATAGACACCTTAAATAATTACAATAACTAATCTATATCTCTCTATTAATATCCCAAGCTTCAAGATAATCGCTAACCGCTTTTACAAACATTCCGCCTAAAGCGCCATTAACAACGCGATGATCGTAAGAGTGAGATAAAAACATTTTGTAACGAATACCAATAAAATCACCTTCAGGTGTTTCAATAACTGCAGGCACTTTCCTAATAGCTCCTAAAGCCAGAATCCCAACTTGTGGTTGGTTAATTATAGGTGTACCCATAATACTACCAAAGGTTCCTACATTAGTTACTGTATAAGTTCCGCCTTGAACATCATCAGGTTTAAGTTGATTTAATCGTGCTCTGTTAGCTAAATCATTTACCTGTTTTGTCATGCCAACTAAATTAAGCTGATCGGCATTTTTAATAACGGGCACAATTAAATTCCCATCTGGTAAGGCTGCTGCCATACCAAGATTTATATTTTTCTTTTTTACAATAGTGTCTCCTTGTAAAGAAATATTCATCATTGGATAATCACGAAGTGCTTTCGCAATAGCTTCCATAAAAATAGGTGTAAACGTTAAATTTTCACCTTCACGTTTCATAAAGCCTGCTTTAACTTTCTTTCTCCAATTCCAAACATTAGTAACATCGGTTTCAATAAAACTTTGAACGTGTGCTGCAGTTTGAGTTGATTCTACCATATGATGCGCAACTAACTTGCCCATTCTGGTCATTTCAATAATATCATCCTCGCCATTAGAAATAACTGGTTTAGCTGCTTGTGATGGTTTTACAGGTTGTGATTTTACCGCTATTGGCGTTTCAGCTTTTGCGTTATTTACAACCGGTATAGCACCTTTACCTTTATTCTCTAAATAATTTAAAATATCTGTTTTGGTTACGCGATCATCTTTACCGGTACCAACAATAGCGTCTAAATCTGCTTGCGATACTCCTTCTGCTTTAGCTATATTTTTAACTAAAGGCGAATAAAAACGCGTTTCGTTTGAAACTATTGGAGCTACAGTTTCTTTAGCTATATTTATAGTTTGTTCAATTTGCTCAGCGACATGCTCCTCTGTATCCACTACTTCCTTAGCAACAGTTTCTCTAGCACTTTCAACATCACCATCCGTTTCAATTATTGCTAAAACCTCACCAACCTGAACAACATCATCAACATTAAAAAACTTTTCTACCAAAACACCATCAAATTCACTCGGGACTTCGCTATCCACCTTATCGGTAGCAATTTCAAGAACTGCCTCGTCCAATTCAATAGTATCTCCAACTTCTTTTAACCAAGAGGTAATTGTTGCCTCAGCAACGCTTTCTCCCATTTTAGGTAACTTTAGTTCAAACTTTGCCATATTAATAATAAAATACTTGTTTTTTAATTTTAGACTGCAAAATTAATGAAAAATCAGGGATTTCCTTACACAAATCACATAATACTATTGAAAAACTATCACTTTACCTTGACTTAATCCATCATTACTACCAATGATAAAATTAGATTGGTTTGGTAATATTTTATAAGTTAACTCTTTATCCGTATTTTTTATATGCTCAATAATATCTTTGTAACTTAAAACATTGGCATCAAAAATAACTTCAGCATTTGTTTTAACCGAAGTTAGCTGTGTTTTCAAATTTAGCTTTTCAGAAAGTTTTGCTTCTAACTTACTATTAACTTCATTCGAAATAAAAATATATTCCGAAATAATTTTAATTTCATTTTTACGAATTCGTCTAAAAACAAAAGCCAACTTAATCCCTAACCAAACAACCAAATCGAAAATTAAATTTTGTTTAAAATGTTTCTCATAAAAAATTTGCATCGCTCCATAAAAACGAAGCGCATAATTACGATCTTTCAGTGTGCTTTCCCCTTTAAAATGAATAATTGAAGTTCCTCCGTAATAGTAATTTTTATATCCAGAATTTAAGATTTTATATGATAAGTCTATATCTTCTCCATACATAAAATAATCTTCATCAAACCCTCCTACAGCATCAAAAACATTTTTTTTAATTAGCATAAAAGCACCTACCAAAATACCAACTTCATCCTGACTTTCTTCATGCAAATGATTAGCATAGTATTTATCTGGATTACCGAGTATTTTTTTTAACGCCACTTTTACCGTTGGAATATTTCGTTTGCTTTCTGGTAAAAACAAACCACTACCATTCATTAACCTACAACCAACAATGCCTAATTTTTTCTTTTTATCCGAAAAATCTAAAAGCTTCGTAAAAGTATCTTCCGCAACTACGGTGTCTGGATTTAAAATACAAATATAATCTCCTTTAGCAGTAGCTATTCCTATATTGTTTCCCTTTGAAAAACCAAAATTCTCTTTATTCTCAATAAGCTTCACCTCTGGAAACAACCTTTTCACCATTTGGCAACTATCATCACTAGAGTTATTATCGACCACAATAATTTCCGCGTCTATGTCAGAAATTGCTGCTTGAGCACTCCTTAAAGCTAATTCTAAAAAGTAGCGCACGTTATAATTTAAAATGACAATTGAGAGTTTCAAATAATAAAAAATTACAATTTTAGAGAGGATTCAAAAGGAATTCTATTAACAATACTTCGCCCAAGTGTTATTTCATCGGCATATTCTAGTTCGTCGCCAACGGAAATCCCTCGTGCAATTGTTGATGTAAACACATCGTAATCTTGAATTTGTTTATATATATAAAAATTTGTGGTGTCGCCTTCCATTGTTGAGCTTAATGCAAAAATCAATTCTTTTGCTTTACCTTCTTTTACCTTATTAACCAAGGATTCTATATTTAAATCGTGAGGACCAATACCATCCATTGGAGAAATTTTCCCACCCAACACATGGTACAAACCTTTATACGAACTTGTGTTTTCAATTGCCATAACATCCCTAACATCTTCAACAACACAAATTAATGATTGATTCCGTCCTGGATTAGAACATATCTCACACAACGCTACGTCGCTAATATTATTGCAAGATTTACAAAACTTCACCTCAGTTCTCATGGTTTTTAAAGCTTCTGCCAAACCAATCGTTTGCTCTTTTGGTTGCCTTAACATATGTAAAACTAGACGCAAAGCGGTACGCTTACCTATACCCGGCAATTGAGACATCTCATTTACAGCACGTTCTAATAATTTCGAAGAAAATTCCATGGCTGCGAATTTACTATTTCACGAGGAATTTCGCTAATTTTAGTCCACACTTTTAAATATCATCTTTTGCACTTGTTTATTGAAGTTTAATATTCGTATTTTGAAACTTGAAATTTAATTTTTAATGACAGCTACACAAATACTTTTACTAATAGCCGCTTATTTTGGTCTATTAATTTTAATATCTTACTTCACAGGTAAAGAAGACAGCAACGACGCCTTTTTTAAAGCCAACAAATCGGCTCCTTGGTATTTAGTAGCCTTTGGCATGATTGGCGCATCGCTTTCTGGTGTTACTTTTATTTCCGTTCCTGGTTGGGTTGCTGGATCGCAGTTTAGCTATATGCAAGTAGTTTTCGGTTATTTGGTTGGCTATTTGGTTATTGCCTTTGTACTCATGCCTATTTATTATAAACTAAATGTAATATCTATTTACCAATATTTAGAAAGTAGATTTGGTACCGTAAGTTACAAAACAGGTGCTTTTTTCTTCTTTATCTCACGAGTTTTAGGAGCCGCCTTCAGATTATATTTAATCGCTATTGTTTTACAAAAATTTGTTTTCGATGCTTACGGAATTCCGTTTGTAGTTACTGTAAGTATTTCCATCTTGCTTATTTGGCTCTACACTTTTAAAGGCGGCATAAAAACCATTATTTGGACCGACACTCTACAAACCCTGTTTATGCTTACAGCCTTAGTGGTTGCTGTATATTTAATTACAGATGAACTGAATTGGAGTTTTACAGATTTTCTTGCTTCGGAAGAGTTAACGAAGTACAACAAAATTATGTTTACCGATTCTATTTTAGCTAAAAATTATTTTGTGAAATCGTTTTTAGGCGGTATGTTTATTGCAATTTGCATGACAGGTTTAGACCAAGATATGATGCAAAAAAACCTAAGTTGTAAAACCTTAAAAGATGCGCAAAAGAACATGCTATCCTTTGCATCTGTTTTAATTTTTGTTAATTTTGTGTTCTTATTACTTGGTGCTCTACTATTTATTTATGCTGAAAAACATAACATTGCCATCCCAATGCTAGATGGAAAACCAAAAACAGATTTACTTTTTCCTGAAATTGCACTTAATGGAGGATTGAGCATCTCCCTAGCTATTTTCTTTTTACTAGGTTTAATTGCGGCTGCTTACAGCAGTGCCGATTCTGCCCTAACATCCTTAACTACATCGTTTTGCGTAGATTTTTTAGGAATTGAAAACCGAGAAGAAAGCACTAAAAAAGGATTAAGAAAACGCGTACATATATTAATGAGTATTTTATTAATTATTGTAATCGTAATTTTTAAATATGTACTAGACAGTAATGTTATTGATAATTTACTAAAAGTAGCAGGATATACCTATGGACCACTATTAGGGTTATTTGCCTTTGGAATTTTCACCAAGCGAACTATTAAAGATAAATTAGTTTGGGTAGTTGCCGCGGTTGCATTAACCCTATCTTTTATTATAGGAAACATTCCTGCCGAAAATCTTGGCGGTTACGTTATTGGCTATGAACTTTTAATTATAAACGGCATGCTAACTTTTATTGGCCTATACCTTATATCGAAAAAAAGCAATACTTAATACTGTTTTGTAGATAATAATACTAAAGTACAAGCAACTTCGAAAGTAATATTGTTTTCTTTTAAAATAGTGTAAAACTCAGGGTTTTCTGTACCAGGATTAAAAATAACACGTTCAGGTTTTAAGGAAAGAATATAATCAAAATAGGCTTTTTGGCGGCTAGGGTTTAAATACAACGTAACTGTATCAATAGATTTATATAGCACTAATTCCGTATCAATGTTTACGCCTGCAACAATTCCTTTTCTTAAACCAATAGTCACTACTTCGTGTTTATGAGCTACTAATTTTTTAATAGCTATGTTTGAATAGCGATCAGGCTTTAAAGACGCACCGATTACCAAAGTTTTTTTACTCATTTTTTTAGTTATTTTAGACTGTTTTAGACGCAATTTTTAAAGTTTCCTTACTCGAAATAAAACATACAAAGTTGTACCATTTTAAACAAAAATTTCTATAAAAATAATTCAGTTTTTTTAAAACTGACAAAAACAAAGCTGCATTATTCGAAAAAAAATATAAATCTATAAAATAAAACCAACCAAAATTCGTTATAGTACAGATAACCAAACAAATACGTGGTATAATTATTTAGAGTTAGTCGTCTTCAACATTACAAAAAACGTATACAATTTGATGGTTATTATTTTAAAGCTCAGGCTTACGCCTGAGCTTTATTTATTGATAATCAAAATGTTAAAACCTGTTAAAGTTTAAATATTTTTGCAATATAATTACCTTTTCTACGTCTAAGCTTTTAAGATTCTTCACTTATGTGTTAGTGAAAGTTGATTAATAGCTAGAAAAACCCAAAACTTTAATGTTTTGGGTTTTTCGTTTTTCGCAAACTCTTATCTATAAAATAAAAAGAGATTTTTTTTGCAAGAACTTCACAAAAAAACTAACACCTAACAAACAAGCAACCTCTTTTATTTATTAAAAATGTAATTTCATCCCTTCGTGAGTAGCTTTAAAATCAAGGTTTTCGTAAAATTTAATTGCCCGAGGTCTTTTTTTATCAGAGGTTAATTGTACTAAATGCGCTTTTTTTTCTTTTGCTCTTTTTATTGCCCATTCAAAAACTGTCTTTCCAATCCCGAGTCCTCTTTGGTCTTTTTTTATAAATACATTTTCTATTTGTGCTCTAACTCCACCACAATAGCTCAAATATTGAATAAATGTTAATTGAAGCGTTCCAATGATTTCAAAATCATCATTTTCAACAACAATGAGTTCTTGATTTACATCAGAATCTATTTTTTCAAACGCTTTTAAATAAGCATTAGGCAATGGGTTTTGGAAATTTTCTCTTTTTTTCCCGAGTATATCATCTGCCATCATTTCCACGATTATAGAAATATCATTTTCTGTTGCTTTTCTAAAGTTCATTATTGAATTGAGTTTTTATCTTATTGTTGATATGCAGAATCTATAACATATTGCGTGTTAATACATGAAGTTGAGGAAGAAGAACAGGGAGATAACAAACAAAATATTTATAAGTAAATCCAAATTACGGCAATACTTAAGCTGTTTTTAGCAAGGGAATTAAAAGTAATTGAGCAGTTAAATACAAACCCAATATCAATTACAAATATTGTTGTAAAACGCTTTTCATGTTCATTCTTTCTAATGAAAAAGTTGTAGAATTTTCATCCAACAGATTAATCATAAATAGATTTTTTTTAATCAATTCAGATTCATCAATATCAATAATTTCATTACTATTTCTAATCTTTTTAATTAATTTAAAAATGAGTTCAATTAATTTTTCAAAATGAGTTTCATCTAGATTCTGCATTATTTTCAGCATATCATCATTCGATACTCTAGAAATTTCGTTTAATGATAAACCAAATTCTGTTTTTAAAATCTCACCAATTTCATTAACTCCAACATTAATATTCTCCAGATCTAAGTCTTCAACTTTAGATATAAGCCCTTTTAAAAGAAGTGTTAACCTTTGAATTTCTCTTAATAAAAAATCTTTTTCTTCAATCAAAATTTAAGTTGGTTTAATGTATATGGTATGTTACGTATTTAAGACCGTAATTTAGTAAATAAAAACAAAATAGAAAACTCGTAAATATTTTAGGACGTAAACAAAAACCATAACTTAATCTTAAATATATACCTGATTTTAGTTCAATACTTAAACCCAATAAGGCTTATATTAAAGCTGTTGATCCAAAGGTTTTATTCTTTATTCTGAATAAAAATATTAGCAAACTCAATTGGTAAATTATTTTTGTCTACAGCAAATCCTGAAACTAAATTATGAGAACAAAAAATTAAAAAAGAAGATAATACTTAATTCACCTCAGCAAACTCCCGCGTTAAGGATTGCAATGAAAAGCCCACAGTGCCCCTGATGAAATCGGGGCACGAGGACTTGTAATGTAAAGCCTGACCCGAAGGGAAACGCCCATATTTTTATAACTAAAAACTTTTTACCATTTTATAATAACACTTCCCCAGGTAAATCCACTACCAAAGGCTGCTAAAACAACATTATCGCCCTCTTTAATTTTACCTTCTTCCCAAGCTTCGGTTAAGGCAATTATAATAGATGCTGCTGTTGTGTTTCCATATTTTTGGATGTTACTAAATACTTGATCGTCGTTTAATCCAAATTTTCGCTGTATAAATTGAGATATTCTTAAATTAGCTTGATGCGGAATTAACATATCGATATCTTCTTTCTGCATATTGTTTTTAGCCAAACCTTCCATGATAACTTCACTAAAACGTACCACGGCGTTTTTGAAAACAAATTGCCCATCCATGTATGGAAAATACGATATATCATCGTCTCCAGCTTCTTTCAATTCGGGAACCCAATGCCCTATACTTGGCGATTCTACTATAAGTTTATCGGCATATTGACCTTGACTATGTAAATGTGTGGATAGAATACCTTTACTGTTATCTTCTTCACGAGATAGCACACATGCTCCCGCTCCATCGCCAAAAATAACGCTTACATTACGGCCTCGCGTGGTTTTATCTAGTCCGTTACTATGGTATTCGGATCCAATTACCAATATGTTTTTATACATGCCGGTTTTTATGAATTGATCGGCCACTGAAATGGCGTAAACAAAGCCTGAACATTGGTTTCGCACATCGAGCGCTCCAATGGTTCCCATATCGAGCATATCTTGAATTTGCACACCACAGCCTGGAAAATAATAATCTGGACTTAGCGTGGCAAACACAATAAAATCGATATCGTCTTTGGTTAACCCAGAGCGCTCTATAGCAATTCTGGCTGCTTTTGCTCCCATAACTGCAGAGCTATCATCGGTACCTTCTTTTATCCAACGGCGTTCTTCTATACCGGTTCGTTCCTGGATCCAAGCATCGTTGGTGTCCATTATTTTTGATAAATCGTCGTTAGTTACCACGTTTTCTGGTAGGTATTTCCCTAAACCAATTATTTTTGAGTTGTACATACTATCTCTAGATTAGATAGGCAAAGTACAATAAGTCTGCTAATTCCTCAAATTTCCAAAATATTTTTTTTCAATAATTTAAAAGCAGACGAGTTTGACAGATTGAAATTACGAATTGTATAATATTCTTTAAAGCGTGTCACTTTGTCATATTTATTCAATTGGCATTTTTGTTGACTATTATATCGAAGTAAGTTAAAATTAAATTAATCAGTTTTCGCTTAGGCGGAAATAAAAAAATAATTAATATCATGACAAAAGGAAGTATTAATGTATCGGTAGAGAATATCTTTCCGCTTATTAAAAAATTCTTATACAGCGATCACGAAATATTTTTACGTGAGCTTATTAGTAACGGTACCGATGCAACGTTAAAATTAAAACATTTAACAAGTATTGGAGAATCTAAAGCTGAATACGGTAATCCACAAATAGAGGTTAGAATAGATAAAGAAGGTAAAAAACTTTACATTACCGATCAAGGTTTAGGTATGAGTGCCGAAGAAGTTGAAAAATATATTAACCAAGTGGCTTTTTCTGGAGCTGAAGAGTTTTTAGATAAATATAAAGACTCTGCTAAAGATTCTGGAATTATCGGGCATTTTGGTTTAGGTTTTTACTCTGCCTTTATGGTTGCAGAAAAAGTTGAAATTATCACTAAATCGCATAGAGAAGAAGAACCAGCTGCACATTGGACTTGCGACGGATCTCCTGAGTTTACTTTAGAAGCATCGGACAAGACAACCAGAGGAACAGAAATTATTCTTCATATTGCTGAAGATTCTACTGAGTTTTTAGAGGAAAATAGAATTAGCGAATTACTTTCTAAGTATAACAAGTTTATGCCTGTGCCAATTAAATTTGGAACAAAAGAAGTAAACGATCCAGATTTTACACCAGCAACTACAACTGATAAAGATGGTAAAGAAACTACTGAGCCACACAAAAAAATTACAGTTGATAATATTATAAACAACCCAACTCCAGCTTGGACAAAACAACCAGCAGATTTAGAAGAGGTTGATTATAAAAACTTTTACCACGAGTTGTATCCAGCGCAATTTGAGGAGCCTTTATTCAACATTCACTTAAATGTAGATTATCCGTTTAACTTAACAGGAATTTTATACTTCCCTAAAATGTCGAGCGATAGTATGCAAATGCAGAAGGATAAAATTCAGCTGTATCAAAACCAAGTTTATGTTACCGATAATGTAGAAGGTATTGTTCCAGAATTTTTAACCATGTTACGTGGTGTTATCGATTCTCCAGATATTCCTTTAAATGTATCACGTTCTTACTTACAAGCCGATGGTGCTGTAAAAAAGATTTCATCTTACATTACAAGAAAAGTTGCCGATAAATTAAAATCTCTTTTCAATTCTAATCGTGAAGATTTCGAAGCGAAATGGGCCGATATTAAAATCGTTATTGAATACGGAATGTTATCTGAAGAGAAATTCTTTGAAAAAGCAGATGCTTTTGCTTTATACCCAACTGTAGATGGCGTTCACTATACTTACGAGGAGTTATTCAACAAAATAAAAGATAACCAAACCGATAAAGACGGTAAATTAGTAGTGCTTTATGCATCTAACAAAGATACACAACACAGCTATATTGAATCGGCCAAATCTAAAGGTTACGAGGTTTTATTGTTAGATTCTCCAATAGTTTCACATTTAATCCAAAAATTAGAAAGCAGCAAAGAGAACATCACTTTTGCTCGTGTTGATGGCGACCATATCAATAATTTAATTAAGAAAGACGAAACAACAATTTCTAAATTAGATGAAGAACAAACTAAAACGTTAGACGCTTTATTAAAAGAAGTTATTCCTCAAGAAAAATTCACAGTTCAGTTAGAATCTATGGATAGCGATGAGTCTCCATTCACAATTACGCAACCAGAATTTATGCGTAGAATGAAAGAAATGCAAGCTACCGGTGGTGGCGGTATGCAAATGTTTGGTAACATGCCAGAAATGTATAACTTAATTGTAAATACAAATTCTGTTTTAGTTAACGATATTTTAGCAACCGAAGTTAAGGAAACTCAAGAGCGTTTAATTATACAAAGTTTAGATTTAGCACGCCTTTCTCAAGGTTTATTAAAAGGTGAAGAATTAACAAACTTTATTAAACGTAGTTACGAAATGATTAAGTAAATAATTTATTTTACTTTTTCGCTTTCGCGGAAATATAAAAACCAAAACCACTTTGTGAAAACAGAGTGGTTTTTTTTATTTTAAAGATATTGTACTAAAGTTGATTTTAAACTAACTTCTAAAACAGAATATATTTCTACTATATTTGCTTAAAAAAGAAATAAAAATGAAAAACACCTTATTAATTGTATTTGCATTAATCCTTTTTACATCCTGTGGAAGCGATGATACCACAAGCAATACTTACAAAGATTACACAGTAGAAAACGATGCTGAAATTTTAGCTTATATCGCAGAAAACAATTTAACAGCACAAAAAAGTAGCACTGGCCTTTATTACGTAATAAACACACAAGGTACAGGAACGCAACCCACATCTGCAGACAATGTAACGGTTGCATACAAAGGTTACTTTACAAATGGTACTGTATTCGATGAGAGCGACGAAACCGGTATCTCCTTCAATTTAAACCAAGTAATTCCCGGCTGGACAGAAGGCATTACCTATTTTAACGAAGGCGGTAGCGGTATGCTTTTAATACCAGCGCACTTAGCTTATGGAAGTTATAATTACAATGGTATTCCTGCTGGTTCTGTATTAATTTTTGATATTTCGCTTCTAGCGGTAAATTAAGCAATACCATATAAAAAATCATTTAACGGCTACCTAAAATATGGTTTACTATTAATTTAGCTAAAACCATATTTTAGACAGCCGTTTTTATATTAAATTATTATATTTCCAACATAAAAAAAAACATCTCCAAACAACTAAATACCAAACACATAATTAACCATGAGGTTAAATTTAAATAAATACTCTAATTTTTTTGTAACAATTTTAAATTTCAAACTACTTATAAAATAACTAACCCATCACATTGAATAAAGAACTAGAACATAGTTTTGTAGAATTGCTCGAAAAGCATCAAAATATTGTGCACAAAATTTGTCGTTTGTACACCAATAACTATGATGCCCATAACGATTTGTTTCAGGAAATAACCATCCAGTTATGGAAGGCGTACCCCAAATTTCGTGGCGATGCAAAATTTAGTACATGGATGTACCGCGTGGCTTTAAATACGGCTATTACCTTATACCGAAAATCTAAACGCACCATAAACACACAAGATTTTGAAGGTGTAGCATTTAAAATAAAAGCCGAAGATTACGACGATACCGAAGAACAACAATTAAAAGTGCTTTACAAAGCTGTACACCAGCTTAACGACATTGAAAAAGCGTTAGTATTCTTGTATTTAGAAGACAAAGACTATAGAGAAATAAGTACCACATTAGGAATAAGTGAAGTGAATGCCAGAGTGAAAATGAATAGAATAAAAACGAAACTTAAAACTATACTAAATCCGTAACCCTATGGATGAATTAGATATCTTAAAAAAGGATTGGAACACCACCAAACCCGACCAGAAAAAACTAACGGTAAATGATATTTACCCGATGTTGCATAAAAAATCGTCTTCCATAGTGAAGACCCTATTTTACATTAGCATAGCCGAACTCGTGTTTTGGATTATCGTAAACACAATACCCTATTTTTGCTCAACCGAATATAAAGCAAAGCTAGAAGCCATTTACACCAACGATTTTGTACTTGGTGCAATTACCTTTTTCAGTTACGCCATCATCCTAATCTTTATTTATTTGCTCTACAAATCGTACAAATCTATTTCGGTTACTGATAGCGCAAAAAAACTCATGGAAAACATACTTAAAACACGAAAAGTAATAAAATACTATGTGCTTTATAACCTTGTTATGGCAGGCGTATCACTTATGGTTGGCTTTTATTACGCGCTACACAACGATCCGGTAATAGCCAATGATTTAACCACATTCGGAAATAAAAAAATGCTGCTCATAATTGCATTTCTACTTTTATTTACAAGTATATTTATTGGAGTAATCTGGTTATTTTACAAGCTTATTTACGGCCTACTATTAAAACAACTGAATAGAAATTACAACGAAATTAAAAAACTAGAAGTCTAAACATTTGGGCGTTCCCCAAGGGTCGGGCTTTCCGCTACAAATCCTCGCAAGCCCAATTAACATTGGTCTTGCTGTGGGTTTTTCACTGCAATCCCTAACGCAAGGAAAACCTGCTATGTTCAATAACATCACCAATTTGCATTCCACTTAAGCCTAGTGTACCCACACGAACACGTACCAATCTTAACGTAGGAAATCCAACGGCCGAAGTCATTTTTCTAACCTGCCTAAACTTCCCTTCATTTAAAGTAATAGATACCCAAGTGGTTGGCCCATGCCTATCATCTCTTATCTTTTGCTGTGCAACTGGCACATCTGGAATAGCATCTAATTTAAAAGCTTTGCACGGCTTTGTTTGGTACTTTTTACCATCAAAACCAATTTCTACACCAGCTTTTAATTTATCAACAGCTTCTTCTGTAATATCGCCATCAACTTGCGCGTAATATTCCTTTTCAACTTTCTGGCTGTTTACAAAGTCGCTCATTTTACCATCGGTAGTTAGTAACAACAAACCTTCCGATTTTTCATCCAAACGACCAATAGCCATAATACCTTCAGGAAAATTATCCAATTCACCTAAAAATTTTTTACGCTTCTGTTGTGTAGAGTTACTGTAAAACTGACTTAAAAACCCGTAAGGTTTGTAAATGGCATAATGTTTATGTTCTGTACTATTTTCAGTCATTTGTAATCTTTACCTATTCTATTTTAAATCTAAGCAATTTCATTAACATCAAAAGAACTCTCGATACTGAATCACTCGAAAATCAAAAGTATTAAAATTTGGGTCACTTTGCTTTAACTGTTTGTACAACGCCATGCTTCCAATAGCTCGATTTGCAGAACCAGAAGACGAGGTTAAGGACACTGTTTTAATAATACGTTTTGCATCATCTCTCAACAATTCAACTGGCATTTCAAACTTATGAATTCTAGGAACTTCATTAGAAACTAATTCTAACTTTAAACTGTAATCTTTTATGTGTTTTCTAAAAAAATATTCGGGACCATTTTCACTATTTCCGCCAGTAAATAAAAGCGTATTAATATTCGGAAATTCTTTTAAGTACCCAATAACATCTCGAAGTTTTATATTTTTCATCCCCAAATCCGATGCATCTATTTTATCCCGCTCGCAGCTGCCCACAATATCGCAAACGCCAATTTTATGCGCAATTAAAAACTGTTTTCGTTCTGCAATAGCTTCTTCCGAGTTATCGAAACGCAAACCTAAATCATGAATTTTATCCAAAAACAACCAAAGCGAATTGTAATAACTACCATAACAGAAGTCCACATCTTTTTCTAAAAGATCACCAGTTGAAAACCGCGGTGGTGGTAATGTGCCCACTATCAACTTTGTAGTGTCTTCTTTTATAAAAGGTTGATATGGATGCCTATGTTTAAACACGTTTTACTTGATTTTTAAGCTAAAATTTAGTATATTAATTTGAAACAAAAAAAATCTATCTATATGGGAAAAGGTGATAAAAAAACAAAACGCGGAAAAATAAACAGAGGAACGTTTGGCTCTCGCCGACCACGTGTTAAAAAGAAACCATCTGTTGAAATTAAAATTGACATCACTAATAAAGTTAAAGTCAAATAATTCCTAATCGAATTCCGATAACAGTTTTTCGACTTGAACAACCGTTCTACGATATAACTTTTGGTTAGGTTTCGTCATGTGCTGCGATTCCGTTTTTATGGCTTCTAATATAGTTCTAGCTTCTTCCTTTTTATTTCTATTTATTAAAAACTCAGCAAAAACTAAACGCTCTTCATAAAAAGAATAACGAATATCTATTTGTCTTAAATTGTGTTCAGCAGCTTCAAAATCACCTAGTTTTTCATATGCCAAGCCGCAAATAAATTGAGTTTTGGACTTCTTGTATTCTAATTTATCTTTAATTTTTTCAGCATAAAAAACAGCTTTACTATAATCTTTAGCTAAAAAATAAGCTTCAACCAATTTCGTATTTACGTAAAAATCATTTTCATAGCCATCTTTCAGTTCTTTTAGGTAAAGAGGAAGCGCATTGTTATAATCTTTATTTGCTAAATAAGCATCGGCTAAATTCACTCGATTCTGATAAGATTCTGAGAACTCGAGCTGCTTCTCTAAATCCCTAATTTTCTTAGTTGGGTTTATAATATTTGTTATTTCACTTGTTATTTTTTCTGCATCACGCTTGTTATAAACTTGCGTAACCAAATAAATAATACAGCCAATTAGAGGTACAAAAAAGATAAGAAGCGCCCAATAAAAGGAGTTTCCATTTTTGTACATGTGATAGATACAATATACCTGAAAAGCAATAATAAAATAGTAATACATTAATTTATTCTAAGTTTAATCTTCAAATTTAATGTTTCTAATTTTTACAAAGTTCAAAAACGCTATGAGTTTTATCGAATAAAAATCAAATCGTTCTCTTTAGACATAGGTTCGCTATAACTATAACCGCCATAATTAAACCCTTTTAAATCGTCTATGGTTTGCGCATTGGTATCTATAACATAACGCGCCATAAGGCCACGCGCTTCTTTAGCATAAAACGAAATAATTTTATAATCACCATTTTTAAATTCTTTAAAATTAGCAGTAACCACTGATGTTTTTAATGCTTTTTTATCGACAGCCTTAAAATACTCATTACTCGCTAAATTTAAAAACAACTCACCATCTTCGAGCTCTTCATTTAAAACTTTTACAATATCTTTTTTCCAAAATTCGTAAAGGTTTTTATTGGTTCCAATAGGTAGTTTTGTTCCCATTTCTAAACGGTAAGGCCGTATTAAATCTAATGGTTTTAAAACACCATACAAACCAGAAAGTATACGCACGGTATTTTGCAATGTTTCCGTTTTTTCTTCTGGCAAGTTATAAGCATCTAATCCACGATATACATCGCCATTAAAAGCGTACACAGCTGGCCGTGCATTTTCTGGAGTAAACGGTAATTTCCAATCTTGATTACGCTCGTAATTTAACTGACCTAAATTAGGAGAAATACTCATAAGTTCGGATAAATTTTTAGCCGATTTCTTTTTAAGCACTTTATTTAATCGATCTGCTTGTTTTAAAAACCGACCTTCCGTATATTGTTTTGTTGGTAATTCTGTTTCTAGATCTAACGATTTTGCTGGTGATATTACTAATTTCATTCCTTTATATTTATTCCCTGTTTTTGGGGATATTCTTATTAAAATTCTATTTTTATTAAAACATCTAATTTACAATATTTCTTTGAGCTGTTTGGACTGCTCCATCAACAAAACTAAAGTTGTAATCACCTTTAATCACAAAATCTGCAGTATAAGCAGTTTCTCCTGTTGGATGCCAAGTTTTAACTGTTTTATCGATTAAAATAAACAAACCTTCATGATTTCCTAAGGCACAAAAACGATTAAAGTTTCCGTCGAAAACAGCAATTGGCTTTATACTCGAAATCGCCTCATATAGCTTAGAAATATTGGTGGTAACCATACCAATTTCACTTATTGAAATAATACTTTTTGATGAAAAAACTGTCAATAATTCTTCATTTAAATCTCGTCTTGCTATGAACTCGACAATATTATTATCGGTATCATAAAAATAAACAGCTTTAGCATTCCAACTTGAAAAATTTGAAATACTCTCTTCGCCATCAGGTAAAATAGTAACACGTTTTTGCAACCAAATTAAAGCTTCATCTATTTTATTCGATGGAATATTAAATGCAAAATGCGCTTGTTTAACCTCCTTCTTATATTGAAAACTCAACAAACTACTCCCCGTTTTAAACGTTATTTTTTCTTCGGAATTAAAAACTAAATCAAACTCCATAACATTTTGATAAAACTGTTTTTGTTTTTCAATTTGATTAGTGAATAATGTGATTTCTTCTATTTTCATAACTCAAAGATAAGTTGGTAAAAAGGAATTTTTTATAATATGAGAATGATAAAACTTATTCATAAATAAGTAAATATTATACAACAATCACAACTCCATAAGCAAAAACTATAACTACAAATTGTAAGCTGTATTATCTTTAACGGAATTCAATAAAAAGGAGCTATGAATGGTTGAAATACCTTCTACAGTTGATAATTTTTCATTTACAAACTCATGAAATTCCGAAATATCATCTACAACTACTTTTAGTAAATAATCGTAATTTCCAGAAACTCGATGGCACTCCATAATTTCTGGCAACAATAACATCTCATTATTAAAATTATCTGCCATTGTTTTTTGATGCTTCAATAAGGTAATCTGGCAAAAAGCAATAATCTTTTTTCCAATTTTAGTCCTATCCAATAAAGCCACATAAGATTTTATAATATGCTGTTGCTCCAATTTTTTAATTCTTTCGTAAGTAGGTGTAACACTCAACCCTACTTTACTCGCTATTTCCTTTGTGTTTTGCTTCGAATTCTCTTGAAGTTGCATCAAAATTCGTCTATCAATATCGTCCATACTAGATTATTTTTCTATCATTTAAATCCTCAAACCTCAATATAGTTTTTTATACTGTTAATCTAAATTAAATAGTTTAATTTTCTAATATTTCATATATAAAAATATTTTACACTTATAAACCATAGTTTTACAGAACAAATAAAATTAACAATCAAAATAATTTAGTATAAAAATGAACACAAACCCAGATGCCATAATAGATTCTCTTTTAACCCAACTCATAGAAGATAAGGAAAAAGTTTTGGGTTATCCTGTTGCACAAGATTTTGATTATTCACGCTTAAATGAATTCTTAAAATACCCTATTAATAATGTGGGAGATCCATTTGAAGAGAACACGTATAAGGTGCAAACTCATGAAATGGAGTGTGAAGTTGTGGAGTTTTTCGCTGAATTATTTCGTGCAGATCCAAAAAATCATTGGGGCTATGTTACCAATGGCGGATCGGAGAGTAATCTTTATGGTCTTTACCTTGCCAGAGAATTATATCCAAAAGCAATGGTTTATTTTTCTGAATCTACACATTACAGTGTAAAGAAAAATATTCATTTATTAAACATACCGAGTATTACCATTAGATCGCAGGAGAATGGAGAAATAGACTATGAGGATCTAGAAAACACCTTACAATTTAACCGCCATAAACCTGCCATTATTCTAACCACCTTTGGCACAACCATGATGGAAGCAAAAGACGATGTTTCTAAAGTAAAAAAGATTTTAAAAAAACTAGCCATTCAAGACCATTACATACATTGCGATGCTGCATTATCTGGTTCTTACGGTGCTTTTATGGAGCCACGTGTACCTTTCGATTTCAAAGATGGAGCAGATAGTATTTCTATAAGCGGGCATAAATTTATTGGTTCGCCATTTCCTTCGGGAGTTATTATCACCAAACGCTCTTTAAGAGATCGAATTGCAAGAGGTATTTCATACATTGGCTCGTTAGATACCACGATTACAGGCTCTAGAAACGGACATAGTCCATTATTTTTATGGTACACCATTAAAAAAATGGGTCTAGAAGGTTTAGCAAAACGTTACCGCCATAGTTTGGAAACTGCAGAATACTGCAAAAATGAACTTCTAAAACGAGGTATAAAAGCATGGACCAATCCGGGGTCGATTACTGTGGTATTCCCAAAAGTATCAGATTTTATTAAAGGAAAATGGCAATTAGCCACCGATGACGATATTACACATATTATTTGCATGCCTAATGTAACTAAAAGTCAAATTGATGAGTTTATTAAAGATATTGTATTAGAAAAAAAGCGACCAAAAAGCAATAGCTATGTATTAAAAAAATTGATAACTTCGTTTAAGTATTAATCTAAAAACTTTATTGATTTTAGATTAATTTAATTTTGCTATTAATACAGACAATCTACATGCTAAAAATCTGGAAGATAAAAGAATCAAGATCTAATAAACTTATTTTAATTGCAGATAAATCAATATACAAAGGCAATCCAAAAGTAAATGATTTAAATAGAGTAACCCCGCAAACAACTGATATTACATTCTTAAAAGATTTATTTAGCATTCCTTATTCTTATATTACAAAAATTGAAAATCAAAGTGGTAAAAATTATATAAAGATATATTTCGGAAAAGAATCTGAAGAAGAGCTTTATATTGATAATGAAAAAACTAAAAAAGAGGTCTTTGAAGCTATAAAAAACGACAATCCTAACTTAAATTATAGTTCGGAAATCCCAAATATGGTACGGTATGCTAAGCCTCAATTCTTCGCATTATTGATAATCACAGGGGTTTTTATTTGGTCTTTTTATCTTGCAAATCAGATAGAAAATGGAGCTGAATATGAAATTATTGGCAGAAGAGCTGGTATCGCAGGTATCGTACTTGCAATAGCCAATCTTGGAACTTTTAAAATTATCTCAGGATATTTGGTTCTTTTAGGAATTACTGTTGTTTCACTTTTAAAAAGGCTGAAATCGAGAAGTGAAATTGAATTTTTAAATCGTTAAAATTAATTATAACGATTAAATAAATAAAGAGTAAACTTTTGATGTATTTCAAATTAATCTTTCTCATTTCAAATATTAATCGTAATATTGCAATGAAACAATAAAGATACATGGGATTAGCTAAAACAGAAATATTTTCCGATTCACAAAACGAAATAGCCTTATTTGCAAAAGTATTTGGGCATCCTGCTCGCGTGGCCATTTTAGAACATTTATTTAAAACAAACTCTTGTGTTTGTGGCGATTTGGTAAACGAAATTGGTTTAGCTCAACCCACAATATCTCAACATTTAAAAGAACTAAAACTTTTAGGGTTAATAAAAGGCAATGTTGAAGGCACGAGTGTTTGCTACTGCATAAATGCAGAAAACTGGACAAATATGAAAGCAATAATGAACACCTTTTTAAATCAAGATTTACCTAAAATAGATTGTTGCTAAAAAAACATTAATAGTATTATCAAAAAAAATAAATTAAATTATGAAACTATCAGAAATAAAAAAAGAATTAAGCAGATTAAGCCAAATCACCTTTAAATTACCAAACGGGGAATTGGTACCAAACCATTTTCATGTTACGGAAGTCGGAAAAATAACAAAACATTTTATTGATTGCGGTGGAACAGTTAGAAATGAAACTGTTGTAAACTTTCAACTTTGGAATGCAAACGATTACGACCATAGATTACACCCAGAAAAATTATTAAACATTATTGAGCTTTCTGAAAAAACTTTAGGTATCGAAGATTTAGAAATTGAAGTAGAATACCAAGCCGAAACTATTGGTAAATTTGCATTAGATTTCGATGGCACCAATTTTCTATTAACCACAAAACAGACCGATTGTTTAGCACAAGACCAATGTGGTATTCCTGCTGAGAAGCCGAAATTACAATTTTCAGATATCCAAACTGGCGAATCTTGCAAACCAGGAAGTGGTTGTTGCTAAACTTAAATCTATTCACCAATAATTTTAAAAATAATTATGACTGTATTTAACGATATCGATAGAGTAATTTCAACCTTCAATGTTGAAACAATAGCCGACTCACGCAAAGAAATATTAAAACCATTAGTAGATTTTATTCAGCTAAAAGTAAATACTAAACAGGATATTCGTATTAATTTTATTTGTACGCACAATTCAAGGCGAAGTCATTTATCGCAAACTTGGGCACAAACCATGGCACATTATTTCAATATTAAAAATGTGTTTTGTTATTCGGGAGGTACAGAAGCAACTGCTCTTTTCCCGATGGTGGCGAAAACTTTAGAAAATTCAGGATTTAAAATAAATAAAATTTCGGATACTAGCAACCCTGTTTACAGCATAAAATACTCCGATAATTCACATCCAATTATTGGGTTTTCAAAAAAACTGGATAGCTATTTTAACCCAAAAGCATTCTTTGCTGCTGTAATGACTTGCTCGCAAGCCGACAACGGTTGTCCGTTTATTCATGGTGCAGAAAAACGAATTCCTATAACTTTTGAAGATCCAAAAGCTTTTGATAATACGCCACAACAGGCCGAAAAATATCAAGAACGTAGCTTACAAATTGCAACCGAATTATTTTATGTGTTCTCACAAATAGTCTCTTAAAATGAAATCAATAAAAAAACTTAGTTTCCTCGATAAAAATTTAACACTTTGGATTTTTGTAGCTATGGCTATAGGCGTTAGCATCGGTTATTTTATACCAACCTTCCCAAGTATAATTGAGAGTATGAGTAGCGGTACAACAAACATACCGATTGCCATTGGTTTAATTTTAATGATGTACCCACCACTAGCAAAAGTGAATTACAAACTTTTACCAATGGTTTTTAAAAACACAAAACTGCTATTTATTTCACTCCTTTTAAATTGGATTATTGGTCCGGTTTTAATGTTTGTTTTAGCCATAACTTTTCTACATGACTATCCAGAATACATGGTAGGCCTTATTTTAATAGGCTTAGCACGTTGTATTGCTATGGTTTTAGTTTGGAACGATTTAGCCGAAGGCAGCAGCGAATACGGTGCAGGCTTAGTGGCTTTAAACAGTATTTTTCAAGTTTTTGCTTATAGTTTTTATGCCTGGCTTTTTATTACTGTACTACCTCCCTACTTTGGTTTTGAAGGTGCTATTGTCGATATTTCTATTGGAACCATTGCAGAAAGTGTGGCTATTTATTTAGGACTTCCATTTGTTTTAGGTATTTTAAGTCGATACTTTTTAGTAAAATTAAAAGGCGAAACTTGGTATACAGAAACCTTTATCCCAACAATTTCACCGCTAACTTTAATTGCACTTTTATTCACAATTGTAGTTATGTTTTCTCTAAAAGGTGAACTTATTGTAGAAATACCAATGGATGTTTTAATCATTGCAGTACCGTTACTTATTTACTTCACAGTCATGTTTATTATTGGTTTTTTCGCTACCAAAGCAACTGGTGCTACTTACGATAAAACAGCATCGGTAGCATTCACAGCGGCTGGAAACAATTTCGAATTAGCCATCGCCGTAGCTATTGCTGTTTTTGGATTAAATTCGGGCCAAGCCTTTGCTGGTGTTATTGGGCCTTTAGTTGAAGTTCCTGCTTTAATTTTATTAGTAAAAGTTTCATTTTGGTTGAAGAAGAAATACTACGGAAACGCTGTACAGTAAAAGGTTTTATTTTGAAACCGAAAAGTGCTTGATTTTATGATATAGATTGGCTAATTTCGTTTAGTCAATTTACATACGAATGAACTTAAATTACGAGCTTACAGAATCAGACTATTTAGAATATCATCTTTACACGGCTTCTAAATCTAAATTAAACAAAAAAACACGATTTCGTACTCGAATAATTATCCCTATCATTTACACACTATTTGCGCTTTATTCAGCTATAAATGATAAAAGTTATGTTATAACAATAACATTTGTTTTAATAAGTATAATATGGTATGTTTTTTATCCTAGATATTCTAAATGGGCCAATAAAAGGCGTTTTCAAAAACATATTGACGAAAATTATAAAAACAGAATTAATAAGCCGGTAGAAATTTCTTTTAATGAAGATTCGGTATACTCGAAAGACTTTTCAACCGAAACAAAAATAAAGGGATCTGAACTCAATGAGTTGAACGAAATAAAAAACCATTTCTTTATTAAACTGAAAACAGGATTATCATTAATTGTTCCAAAACGCGCTATTATTAACCAAGCGGAATTTATAAAGAAAGTTACAAGTTTAGGAGCCGAACATATCGATGAGTTAAATTGGGAATGGAAATAAAAAACTTCAAATTAATGACCATGATTTAATATAATTTTTATGGCTTTTTAAAAAAAATTAACTAGTTTTCAATAACATATTATCGAACAAACATTATAAATATATTCACAAAAATAAAATGAAAAATAAAAAAGCAATCATTACAGGCGGCGGTCGTGGCTTAGGAAAAGCAACTGCTATTGCATTTGCAAAAGAAGGTATAGATGTAGCAATAACAGGTAGAAACGAAGCTGTTTTAAAAGAAACCGTTTCAGAATTAGAAGCTATTGGAGTTAAAGCAACCTACTCAGTTTTCGACGTTGGAAATTATGAAGAAGTAAAAACAGGAATCAAAAACATTATTGACACATTTGGTACTGTAGATATTTTGGTAAACAATGCAGGAATTGCTGCTTTTGGAACGTTTAACGACATGGATGTTAATCAATGGACTCAAATTATCCAAACCAACGTAATGGGCATGTATTATGTAACAAAAGAAGTTTTACCATACTTAATAGAAAAGAATGAAGGTGATATTATAAATATATCATCTACCGCAGGATTAAGCGGAAATGCAACTACATCTGCTTATTCTGCATCAAAATTTGCAGTAATAGGTATGTCGGAATCTTTAATGAAAGAAGTTCGTAAAAATAACATTCGTGTTTGTACTTTAACACCAAGTACTATCGCGTCTGATATGTCTATCGATTTAGGAATCGCCACTAAAGATTCTGAAGACAGTGTTTTACAACCAGAAGATTTTGCAGAGCTTATTGTTGCAGGTTTAAAACTACCAAGACGCGCCATGCTAAAAAGCGCAGCTTTATGGTCTACAAACCCATAAATAAGAATAGATATAGCGAGATTTTCAATATAAAATTTCGCTATATTTTTTTTAAAATTAAAGCGAATTAAAAACAGTGCTTTTTACAATCATACATCATAATATTTATAATAATGGAAAAAGTAATTATTGCCCCAATTAGTGTTCAAGCATCAAAAACAGAAGCGTTTTTAAAATTAGCAAAAGTAATGGTCGCACAAAGTAATACTGAAGTTGGCTGTTTACAATATAGGCTTTTAAATGAAGTCGATAAAGAAACTGAATTCCTTTTTCATGAAAAATATATTAACGAAGAAGCTATTGAACTTCATAACGCTTCGGAACATTTTATAAATTTCGTAAATGCAATCGCTCCTTTCTTATCTAAAGCCCCCATTATCGAAGTTTTTTAATCGTAAAAAAATACTATAAATCAACATCGTATCTTTCCCTATACATTACCAATTCCACTATCCACATACCAGAAAAAGCACATACAGCTTAGCTGAAAATTATTTCTTTAATTGTTAAAAAAGTAAGGATTCTATTATTGTATTCATACTTAAAAGAGAAATCACAACTGTTCTTCTATAAAAAAACGAATTATAATTAAAAGTATATTTTGCCTAGTGAATGTTTTTAATTAATTTCGTTTAACATCTGATAATAAAATTGTATTCATTTTTACTAATCATATTCTTCCAAATAGTAAAAACGAAAAAACCCTCACAATTAAAAAATCTAAAAATGAAAAAACTAGTCTACCTACTGTTTATGTTACCGATATTTATTGGCTGCAATAAAGACCCAAAATTCAATGATCCTATTCCAGATCACGACAGCTTCACGTTAGTATCACAACATCTTAACGAAACACGGGTTATCAACGTTTGGATACCAAAAGAGCTTAAAACCAATAACACCGCATTACCAGTAATTTATATGCCTGACGGCGGAATAGAAGAAGATTTTCCACATATAGCAAACACCATTGCAGCACTTGTAGAAAACAAAAGTATTCCGCCAATAATTTTGGTAGGGATTGAAAACACAGACCGTAGACGAGATTTATCGGGTGCATCTCAAGAAAAAGAAGATGCCAAATATTGTCCGTTAACCGATGGTGCCAAAAATTTTAGAGCATTTATTACCAGTGAACTATTTCCTGAAATAAATAAGAGATACCAAACAACCAACAAAAAAGGCATAATAGGCGAATCGCTTGCTGGACTTTTTATTATGGAAACCTTTTTATTAAATCCTGAAATATTCGATTTTTATATTGCCATGGACCCATCACTTTGGTGGAATAACCACTCTTTAGAGAAAAATACTCCAAATTACCTAAAAAATTTTACAAGTAAAAAAACTAAACTTTGGTTTGCAGGTTCGGGAGCCGAAGATGTTTCGGTATTTACCAACAATATCGAAAAATATTTACTATCAAATGCGCCAGAGAATGTAATATGGAAATATTGTAATGAACCAAATGAAAAGCATAGCACGATTTTTAGAGCGACAAAAGAAAAAGCTTTAGTTTGGACTTTGAATGCGAAATAAACGCATTAAAATTAAAGTCTCTTTTATTAAAAAACATCTTTTGTAAATATTAGAAAAACTTGACTTTGTAAAAAATTTCAGCTAAATTAGTGTCAACCTTTTAAGATTTCTTAATTACGAATAACTAACAAGTACCTAAAACACAACAAATATGGCTTTTTTTATCAATAACAAAGAATTTTCCGATCAAGAAGAATTTATAAGATATGGCCGTGGTTGTGCTACAAAAATTCCGACACCAATCGATATTATGCGAGTTGATGAAGAGATTACTGCTAATAAAACTAGACGTAAATTATTTTCGGAATTATCTATAGAAGTTAGATTTCACCATATCACTTATGGAGCAAGAGGATTGATAACAAAAACTCAAAGGATACAACAAATAGAACTTTTAAATACAGCTTACGCTTCTGCTGGCTTAACTTTTAATTATAGCGAACAGGAAGTCAAGTTTATTGATAACGAGAACTGGTACAATATGGGTCATGCATCTGCAAGCGAACGCCAAGCCAAAACTTCACTAGGAGCAGATCCACACAAATACTTAAATTTCTATACTGGAGGTTTAGTTTCTGGCTTGTTAGGTTGGGCAACATTCCCTTATGATTTAGCTGGAGATCCTGTTATGGATGGTGTTGTAATGCTAGATGAATCTTTACCTGGAGGTACAGCTGCCCCATACAATTTAGGGATGACGGCAGTACATGAAGTTGGGCATTGGTTAGGTTTATTCCACACGTTTCAAGGTGGCTGCGATGGTATTGGAGATCAAGTAAAAGACACGCCTGCACATAGCAGCGCTAACTACGGAAAACCTGAAGATGGTAAACCTCATAACGCTTGTACTATTGGCGATTATGCTCCTATCCACAATTATATGAATTATGTAGATGATGATTGGATGAACGAATTAACAATAGCTCAAGAAACCCGTATTAAAGAACAGATTATGATGTATAGAACGGGATTATTGAATCCTGCAAATGTGTAAAAATCTTAAGATAGTTAACTAAACCTTAGCAGATATATGCGTTAGGGATTGATGCGACATCCTTTTTGCAAAATAAAAAAAGCCTAAACTCTTTATGAGCAAGGCTTTTAATTTATAATCTAGATGTTGCAAACAGAAACGCTTTGCAAAAAGATATAGCGGAAAGCCCGACCCTTAGGGTAACGCCCAAAAATTATTATTCTAATTCTTGATGTTTAGAATACGTTTTCCATTTATTAATACATTGCTGCATATCATCTGGAATTTCGGTATCAAACCTCATAAACTCACCAGTTCTAGGATGTACAAAACCAAGTGTTTTAGCATGTAGCGCCTGTCTTGGTAATACTTTAAAACAGTTATCTACAAATTGCTTGTATTTGGTAAACGTAGTTCCTTTCAGTACTTTTTCACCACCATAACGCTCGTCGTTAAACAAAGTATGCCCAATATGTTTCATGTGTACACGAATTTGGTGTGTACGTCCCGTTTCTAACTTACAAGATACCAAAGTTACGTAACCTAAACGTTCTAAAACGCTATAATGCGTTACGGCAGGCTTACCTTTATCGGCATCATCACCAAAAAACACCGTGTTTTGTAAACGGTTTTTAGGATGGCGACCAATGTTACCTTCTACCGTACCATTATCTTCGTTCATATTACCCCAAACAATAGCAACATACTCACGTTCACTGGTTTTATTAGCAAATTGAAGCGATAAATGTGCCATAGCCTCTTCGGTTTTTGCGACTACTAAAAGTCCGCTTGTATCCTTGTCAATACGGTGTACCAAACCTGGCCGCTCGCTAGAATTATTAGGTAAATTATCGAATCTATAGATTAATGCATTTATAAGTGTACCGGAGTAATTTCCATGACCTGGATGCACAACCATTCCTGGTTTTTTGTTTACCACAAGTAAGTCATCATCTTCGTAAACCACATCGATATCAATATCCTCTCCAACCAATAAATTCTCGAATGGCGGATGTGCAAAAAGCACACGAATAGTATCAAAAGGTTTTACCTTATAATTAGATTTTACGGGAACATCATTAACAAAAATACTGCCGTTTTTTGCTGCTGCCTGAATTTTATTTCGGGTAGCGTTTTCAACAAAATTCATTAAATATTTATCAATTCTAAGGGGTGTTTGCCCTTTATCTACAGTAAATGAATGGTGTTCGTAAAGATTATCTTCGTCGGGTAATTGCGGTGTATATGCGTCCATAATTAAGGTCTGTTGCCATTACCTAAAACCAAATCTATTACCGATGTTTTCGGCAATTTATCGCTTGGTTTTATTGTTTTGCCTTTATAGCTCATGCGTAAAACCATATCTTCTGCAATATTGTTTTCGTAAGTTAGCTTACCTACTTTAAAGCCTAAGGCTTCTAGGGTTGGTCTGGCTTGGCGGTATGTGCGTTCTTTTAAATCTGGAACCTCTATTTTTTGGTATCCCGATGGGTTTAATGTTAAATAAATTTTTCTATTTTCTTTTACTTGTGTACCAGATATTGGCTCTTGCTCTATAACCGAAAATTTAGGGTAATTAGGATTGAAATTAGCCGAATCCTGAATTTGCATCACTAAATTATTTTCACTTAGCTCTATTTCGGCAACATTTATAGATTTACCCTTTAAATCTGGAACAGTTTCAAACTCACCATGATTTGTAGATACGTTCAACCATTTTAACATAATAAAACAAAGTACCACAATTGCAACGATAGCCAATGCTAATTGCTTAAAAAATGTTTTGCTAACAAGGAATTTAATAATGCTCATGTATAATTTTTATTATTAGGCAAATATATAAAAACAGAACTGTTTTTTCTTTTGCAATTTATATGATATTTTAGCTTTATGAATAATAACTACGTTTTATTATTCGTTTTAGACGGAATAACGATTTTTTCGCTTTCGCGGAAAGCATAAATACATAAAAATGAAAAAAAATATTGCCATAATAATGGGAGGCTATTCTAGCGAATATAAAATTTCTTTAACCAGCGGAAATGTAGTTTTTGAATCTCTTGATAACTCAAAATATAACGCTTACCGAATTCATATATTTAAGGACAAATGGGTTTATGTAGATACTAATAATACAGAGTTTCCAATTGATAAAAACGATTTTTCGGTAACTGTAAATGGAACTAAAATCACTTTCGATTGTGTGTTTAACGCCATACATGGGTCTCCCGGAGAAGATGGTTTAATGCAAGGTTATTTTGAATTACTAAACATGCCACAAACCAGTTGCAACATGTACCAAGCGGGTGTTACCTTTAATAAACGCGACTGTTTAAGTGTGCTAAAACCCTACGGAATTAAAACAGCAGAATCTTATTATGTAAACAAAGGCGATGTTATAAATGAAGATGATATTATTGCAAAAGTAGGATTACCTTGTTTTGTAAAAGCGAATAAAGCCGGAAGCAGTTTTGGGGTTTCTAAAGCACATACAAAAGAAGATTTACAACCTTCAATTGAAACCGCTTTTAAGGAAGATGACGAAATTATTATAGAGTCGTTTTTAGACGGTACAGAAGTTTCAGTTGGGGTAATTACTTATAAAGGTGAAACAAAAGTTTTACCCATAACAGAAATTGTAACCGAAAATGATTTTTTTGATTATGAAGCTAAATATCTTGGAAAATCTCAAGAAATAACACCTGCAAGACTCACAAAAGAACAAGAACTCAAAGTAAACACGTTAGCAAAGAAGGTTTACGAGGTGTTAAAAATGAAAGGTTTTAGCCGTAGCGAGTTTATTTTTAAAGATGGTGAGCCCCATTTATTAGAAATGAATACTATTCCGGGTTTAACTCGGGAAAGTATTTTGCCACAACAAGCAAAAGTGGCAGGAATTAGTTTGAGTGACTTATTTGATAGTGCTATTGAAGAGGCTTTGAAATAGGTTCTTTTCAGTTGACTATTTTGAGTATTAAAAGATTTTTGCTAATACCATAACTAAAATCTGTAGTTAAAATTTACAGATTTAGAATTGTATCTTTACTAACACATAAATATTTCCTTTTAAATTAGGAAGAAGAAAAACTTCATGAAACGAGCTATATTCCCAGGATCATTCGATCCGATAACTTTAGGACACTACGATATTATAAAACGTGGGGTAACACTTTTTGATGAAATTATTGTGGCTATTGGTGTCAATTCCGATAAAAAATATATGTTCACTCTTGAAGAAAGAAAAGCATTTATTGAAAAAACTTTTGCAGACGAGCCTAAAGTGAAAGTAGTAACTTATGAAGGGTTAACTGTCCATTTTTGTCAAGAAATAGGTGTTGAATTTATTTTACGTGGCCTGAGAAATCCAGCCGATTTTGAATTCGAAAAAGCCATTGCACATACCAACCGTGACCTTGCTCCTATTGAAACTGTTTTTCTTTTAACAGCAGCAAAAACTTCTTATATCGCTTCATCTATTGTGCGTGACGTTATTAGAAACAATGGTGATTACACAAAATTAGTTCCCGATACTGTGCGGGTTAAATAACAGTTTCTGAATGCAGTTTTCCCTAAAATTTAGAGTTTATTTTATTTTTATATTTTGTACTATAGTTTCTTGTAAAGAAGATAAACCGGCAGATATCATTACCAATTTTTGCTCAAATATTCACAGAAACGATAGTTTAACACTATCTAATGCACTTAAAAATGTTACCCCTTTAATGAAGGATAAAACTGGTGTATATGTTCTGGAAGATGGTAGTGGGGCTATGGTAGCAAGAGCCTGGTTAACTGAGTATGCCGAAAAAACCATAGACATTCAATATTTTATATTTTCTACTGATAATATCGGGCTTATTGCCTGTGATTATTTGGTAAGAGCCGCAGATCGTGGTGTTAAAGTACGTATCATTGTAGACGATATTATGGTGGATGCAGACATTGAAGATATCTTAACTTTTAATTCTCACGAAAATATTTCCGTTAAAATTTATAATCCCGGAATTAATTTAGGTAAAAATATTTTTCAGAAAATAGAAAAATTTTCAACCGATTTTAAAGGTGCCAATCAGCGTATGCACAACAAAACCTTTATTGTAGATGATAAGGTTGTTATTACAGGTGGCAGAAATATAGCCAACGAATATTTCGATTACGACCACGAATATAATTTTAGAGATCGTGATATTCTTTTATTAGGAAAAGAAGCTGGAAATGTAAAATCATCTTTTGAAACGTTTTGGAATAGTTCACTTAGCGAAGATGTTACCCAAATAATTAATAGTAATACTAAAAAATTATATTCTGAACACACTTTTGATAAACTTCATGAATATGCTTGCAATCCAGAAAATTTTTGGCCACAAGTTCGAAACCGAATTAAAAACTTACCTAGCGCTTTTGATGACATTAAAAATTCCGATAATCTTGTTTGGCTAGACGATGTTCATTTTATTTCCGATTTACCAGGAAAAAATGATGAAGATTATAATTTATCAGGAGGTGGGATTTCTACTGATGCACTAGTCGATTTGGTAAAAAAAGCTAAAACATCTATAGATATTCAAACACCTTATTTAATAACATCTAACCTTAGCCGAAACTTATTTAAAAAAGCCATAGATCGAGGTGTTACCATACGTATTTTAACAAATAGTTTAGCATCTACAGATAATGTTGAAGCTTTTAGCAGCTACCAAACCGATCGCGAAAAATTATTAGAAACAGGTGTTCGAATTTTTGAATTCCGTCCTGATGCAGAAGAACGCTCAAAAATAATGACAGGCGAATTGCAGGAAAAATTAAATTACAAACCTACTTTTGGGCTTCATGCCAAATCTATGGTGATTGATAATAAAACGACAGTAATTGGCACCTTTAACTTAGATCCAAGAAGTGCTAATTTAAACACAGAATGTGTTGTAATTGTTGATTCTGAAAAAATTTCCAAAGGTGTTTTAAAAGGTATGGAAATCGAATTTAAACCAGAAAACGCTTGGGAAACGACTTTAGAATTTAATCCAGATTCTGAAGTTAGCAATTACAAACGTTTAAAAACTTGGACACGAAAAATACTACCTAAGGCTATATTATAATATATATTTTTTTACAACATAAACACCAATTAATTAGTCGTCGCATTAATGATCAAAACCAAAGATGTTTACGCTTCAAAAACACGATATAGACTAGAGCTTCCTAAGCATTCTTTTATATTTCAAAACAAGTAATTCTAGAATAAACTGTAACATTTCTAAAAATTTTTATACATATAGTTAAAGATTATATAGAAAAACCATGTTACACCAAATCACATATTTACTTTTTAAGTTGAAGCTAATTCAGCCCAAAGAACGTACAATAGATTTTTGGATGGAAAACGAGCACGTAGAGAAACTAGAGTACGCTTTAAAACATGGCAATTATAAAACACGTCGTTTGGCTGCCGAGGCTTTAGAACAACTTAATAACCCATCGACTATCCCTGCTTTACTTCAATGTATAAATGATAAAGTTCAAAACGTATCTGTAGCTTGCTTAAATGCATTGGAACGCATGGGAGAAAATGACGAACTGATTAAAGCCATTGTAAAAAAACGATTTAATTGGGCTAAAAAAGTACGTGACAGTGATGCTAAGTTTAAAGCAAACAAAAATAAAAAGCACAATATATATCGTTGGGAACGCGCAAGTAAAAAATCGTTTGACCGTGTGAAAGCACAATTGAAACGACCAATGCGGTAAAATAAGTTATCAGTCTTCATTAGGTTGTCAAATTTATAGACTACTTACTGAAGACTGAATTACTTTATACTTTAATTTAGAATTTATATTCCGAAAGTCCTTTTGGAAAAGCTTCAGGGTTTGCCGCTAAATGGTAACGCGGATCATCGATATCTTCAACTATAACTTCTCTAAATTTAGGATTCGATTTATATAAAAGAAGTTTACAATCGTCACTTAAATGTTTCAGTTTAATAGACTTTCCTTCAGCTTTATATTTTTCAACTATATTAAAAATAGCTTCTATTGCCGAATGATCACTAACACGAGATTCTACAAAATCAATTTCAACACACTCTGGATCTGTTTTAACATCAAATTTATCATTAAATGCTTGTATGGAACCAAAAAATAATGGTCCCCAAATTTCGTAAGTTTTAACTTTTCCATCTTCAGAAACGCGTTTTCTTGCTCTAATTTTCTTAGCGTTTTCCCAAGCAAAAACTAAAGCCGAAATTATAACTCCAACAAAAACAGCAATGGCTAAATCAAAGAAAACAGTTACAGCAGAAACTATGATTAATACAAAAGCATCAGACTTTGGTATTTTTTTCATAATTCTAAAACTAGACCATGCAAAGGTTTCAATAACCATCATGAACATCACACCAACTAATGCTGCAATTGGCACTTGCTCTATATATTTATCTGCAAACAAGATGAAAGTTAATAAAGTTAACGCCATCATAATACCAGACAAACGCCCTCTACCACCAGCATTAACATTTATAACGGTTTGACCAATCATTCCGCAACCACCAGTTCCACCAAACAAACCACTAAGTATATTTCCTGTTCCTTGTGCTACACATTCTCTATTTCCATCACCTCTAGTTTCTGTTAATTCATCAACTAAATTCATAGTCATTAGCGTTTCAATCAATCCTACAGAAGCCGCTAAAAAGGCATAAGGCGCAATAAACTTTAAAGTATCTAAATTAAAAGGAAGGTTACTCCATAGCTCCATTAAATTTAGGTTTTTAGATAATTCATCGAAACCATTTAATCCAGCTCCACCACCATCTCTAATAAACTCACCAACGTTTATGGATTCAAGCCCCCCAAAAACAGCAATTAAAGTCACTATTAAAATAGCTGTTAAAGCTGCAGGGATTTTAGTTGTTAATTTTGGTAAACCCCAAACAATTAGCATGGTTAACAACACAAGACCAATCATTATATAAAGTGTACTACCTTGTAATCTAGATTTTACAACACCACTATCTTTTACTGAATAAAAACCATTATCCTTTATATTGAATATTACTTTTTTCGTTTTAGCATCGAAAACTTGAGTATCGGACATGATATAAACCTCTGCTCCTGTTTTTACATTTACAACAGATTTATCTTTTATAGAAAACACTTCTATATTAGAAACTAAATCTGTTACAGCACCATCACCAAAATTATAAACAAGTTCTTTAGATTCGGTTTTACGCATATTCTGACCAAAAATATCTTTTGTATTTTCAGTAAACATACCCAATTGAGCCATAAAAATAACAATAGCTAAACCGTTTACAAACCCTAACATTACTGGATGCGGAATTAATCGTACAAATTTACCGAGTTTAAAAACACCCGCTAAAATTTGAATAACTCCCATTAAAACTACAGCCGCTAACAAATAAAAGTAACCCATGTTTTCTACGGGTTGATCAAACAAAAGACCTTTAGCGTGCCCTTCTTGAATCATGTGGACAAAAATAACGGCAACTGCACCTGCAGCACCAGAAATAAGTCCCGGTCTACCACCAAAAATTGCAGAAACAATACCGATTACAAAAGCCCCAAAAAGTGCTACAATAGGACTAATTTGAGCCACAAAAGCAAAAGCTACTACTTCCGGAATCATAGCCAATGATGTTGTAATACCAGCTAAAACATCATCTTTAGCATTGGGGATTATCTTCCTTATAAATTCTGTCATAGTTTATTTTTTGAAGGTGCAAATTTACGTTTTATATACGGACAGACAAGTAGAACCTTAATAATTTGGGTTTTACACTAACTAAAACGTTTGAGAAAAGAAAAACTACTGTTGCTCTATCCAGGACAATGCATCGGCTCGACTATCAAAAAACTTTACCGCATTTTGATCTTTCCCATTTATAGTGCTTAGCGTTTTAAAAGCTAACAAACCCTCTTTTATTTTAGAAACGAAGGCTATCGATTTTACTTGCTCTAAATTTCCAATAATTTTTTGAGCTTCGAACGTGTATGAATAATGGTTCTTTTTATTTACTAAAATGGAAAATGGAGAATCTAAATTACTAAGTAAAAAATCGTGAAATTCATCAACCTCTACTTCATCAATGATTACTTCATCATTAACGATAACCTCAACTAAATGCGGATTAATAATACAAATAGTGCCAAAAGACAGTTTATAAATGTTCATTCTTTTAAACAGAACCAGAGAGATTTTTAAACAATAAACAACTGCTATATAGTGCTACAATTGTTAAGGTAATTTTACAAGTGAAAGGTAATACTTTTTTTTGAAATTCTATCTATTTGAAAAAATGCGGCCTTTGATTCTTAATAGGTTTTACTTCAGACTTTTAATTTATTTTTTCATTTATCAAGACCTAATGAGAGACATTAATTAAGATGATTTATTTTCAAAATCGACTTATTATTTTTAGATAGCTTGTAAAAATTGGTCATAAATAATAAAAATTTGTTAATTATTTTTTTATTACTAACCGATTGTTTAGTTTTGTCCTGTACTTAGAAATAATGGCAAGAAAAAAAGAATATAACGAAGATGAAGTTGTAGAAAAAGCGATGCGTCTCTTTTGGCAAAATGGTTACGAGTCTACATCTATGCAAATGCTTGAAAAAGAAATGGGCATTAACAAATTTTCCATATACTCTAGTTTCGGAAATAAGCACGGTCTATTTATTGAAAGCATAAAATGCTACAAAAGTAAAATCCGTGAGATGTTTGAAAACTTCAAAAATGCTTCTAATGGTATTGAAGATATTAAACAATTTTTCAACGATTCTGTTAGTTCTAGTTTTAAAACCGACGAACAAAAAGGATGTTTGGTTACCAATACTTACAATGAGTTTTCAGAAACCGACGACCTAATTATAAAAGAGGAAATGACTTCTTTTATGGATAATTTAAAAACATTATTCATAGAAAAGCTTAAAATGGATTCTTCAAAAGATGAAGAGACCGTATTAAAACAAGCAAATTATTTAGTACTCGCAAAGCACGGTTTAGCTGCCGCAGCAAGAGTAAACAGCAAGAAAGAAATTGAAGATTATATCGAATTGACGTTTAAAAACCTCTAATCATTTTTTTTACACTATAACTAAACGAATGTTTAGTTATTTAAAACAATTATTAAATTAAAAAGAAAACAAACATTATGACAACATTAAAAATTCACAACATCGAAAGTGCTCCAGCAGAAAGCAAACCATTATTAGAAAACTCTCAAAAAGCTTATGGAATGATTCCTGGTTTACACGGTGTATTAGCTGCATCTCCACAAATCCTTAAGGCATACCAACAATTACATGAATTATTTGTAAGCTCGTCTTTCAACGAAAATGAATTAACAGTAGTATGGCAAACCATTAACGTAGAGCATGCATGTCATTATTGCGTACCTGCACATACAGGAATTGCAAAAATGATGAAAGTTGACGACGCTATTACTGAAGCTTTACGTAACGAAACACCTCTTGCAGATCCTAAACTAGAAGCGCTTCGTACTATGACATTATCTATAGTTCGTAACCGTGGTAATGTATCTCAAGCAGATTTAGATGCTTTTTACGCTGCTGGATATGGTGAGCAACAAGTATTAGACATTATTTTAGGACTGTCTCAAAAAGTAATTAGCAACTATACAAATCACATCGCAAACACACCTGTTGATGATGCTTTTAAAAGTTTTGCTTGGAAAAAATAAAAAATGTAGTCCCCTAAAACTACAATTTAATAGCTGTAAGCCTTCCTCCTATTAAGAGGAAGGTTTATTAATAAACAAACATAAGACATGATTAAAATAACAGTAATGTACCCTAATAATGCCGATTTAAAATTCGACAAACAATATTACATTAAAAACCACAGTCAATTACTTATCGATTTATTAGGTGATGCTATCATATCTTCCGATATAAATTTCGGACTAGCCGGAGCAACTCCAGACCAACCAGCTCCTTATGTCGTTATTGCAAATTTGGTATTCAAGTCTATGGAAACATTCCAACAATCTTTCGGTGCAAATGCTGAAGCTATTTTAGCAGATTTGCCTAATTTCACTAATGCAAAACCAGAAGTTCAAATTAGTGAAGTTGTTTAATTTTTCTTACTATACAAGAAATTACACTAACAGAATTAATACGCATAACAATGGAAACAAATAAAAATAAAGGGGAATTAGATGCCTTATTAGACGTGCAACGTAAAGCAGGCATCACGAAATTCACTAAAGAAAAAAATCAAATTTATGCCGATGGTATTACCAGCGTAACAAACTCTGGCATACTAGACAAGGCATTAAACGTTGGAGATAAAGCACCTAATTTCATATTAAATAATGCTTTAAATCAACCTGTTTCCTTATACAACACATTAGAAAATGGTCCTGTAGTTTTAACTTGGTACCGCGGTGGTTGGTGTCCTTACTGCAATATCACTCTACATCATTTACAAGAAAATTTACCCGAGTTTAAAAAAGCTGGCGCAACGCTTTTAGCTTTAACTCCCGAGTTGCCAGATAACTCGTTAAACACTTCAGAAAAAAACAATTTAGAATTTAGTGTTTTAAGCGATATTGGTAATACCATTGGAAAAACATACGGTGTTGTATTCGAACTTACTAAAGAGGTCGCTTCTATTTATCAAAACGGATTCGGTTTAAACGAAAAAAACGGAGATAATAGTAATGAGTTACCCCTAGCTGCGACTTATGTTATTGACAAAAACGGAATAATTCAATATGCGTTTTTAGATGCCGATTATAAAGAAAGAGCTGAATCGAAAGAAATACTGTCTGTATTAAACAAGTTAAAGTAAAACTTCGCTAAAAACTATTAATTTTATTTTTGAATAAAAACATATCATAATGGAAACTAAGCAAAAACCTAAAGTATTATTTTTTGACGTTAACGAAACACTTTTAGATCTTACTAAAATGAAACGGTTAGTTGGAGATGCCTTAGGCGGAAACCAAGACTTGTTACCTTTATGGTTTACTACCATGTTACAATATTCGTTAGTCGTTTCGGCTAGTGGCCAATACAAACCTTTTGGACACATTGGCGCTGCAGCTTTACAAATGGTAGCAGCCAATCATGATATTAAAATTTCTGAAGATGAAGCTCGTAAAGTTATTATATCTGGCTTACGCAATTTACCAGCACACCCAGAAGTAAAAGACGCTTTATTAGCATTAAAACAAGCGGGCTATACGTTAGTCGCTTTAACAAACTCCTCGGAAGAAGGTCTGGCTAAGCAATTTGAAAGTGCCGGATTAACAAGTTATTTCGATGCACAATTAAGCATTGAAGGCGCCGGTAAATTTAAACCATTTACAGATACTTATACTTGGGCGGCAAACGAATTAAACGTAAAACCTGAAGCCTGTATGCTAATTGCAGCACATGGTTGGGATGTTGCTGGTGCACTTTGGGCCGGATGGCGCGCTGCTTTTGTAAGTAGACCAGGGCAACAAACGTTTCCGCTTGCTCCAAAATCTGAAATTGAATTACCCGATTTAAAACAAGTAGCAGATATTCTTGTTACCTATAAATAGGTTTAAAAAAACCAACTAAACATTGGTAATAATAAACCAAAAAATGAAATAGTAAAATGAAAGAAAAACTTAAGATAGATATCGTTTCTGATGTTGTATGTCCATGGTGTACCGTTGGATATAAACGTTTAGAAAAAGCGATAAAAGAATTAGGAATTGAAGATCAAGTAGATATTGAGTGGCAGCCTTTTGAATTAAACCCTAACATGCCAGCTGAAGGACAGGATTTACACGAGCATATTGCTGAAAAATATGGTTCTACAGATGAGCAACAAAACGAATCGAAGCAACGTATGGTAGAAGCTGGTGAAGAACTTGGCTTTACTTTCGATTATTTTGATGGTATGCGCATGGTTAATACTTTTGAAGCTCATATTTTATTAGAATATGCAAAATATTTCGGAAAACAAACCGAATTGAAAATGACGCTTACCAAAGCATTTTTTACTAACCATAAAGATGTTTCTAAACGCGATGTTTTAAAACAAGCTTTATTAGATGTTGGTTTAGATGCTGAAGAAGGTTTATCAAAATTAGATAATGAAGATATTCGTTCTGAAGTAAAAACCAAAGAGGGTTATTGGCAACAATTGGGAGTAAGCTCTGTTCCTACTGTTGTTTTTAACAGAAAAAGTGCTGTTACAGGAGCACAACCTGTAGATACTTTTAAACAAGTGCTAACCGAATTATTACAAGCTCAAAACGCACCTGTTTCCGAATAGGTTCTTTTGCTTTCAAAATAAAATAATAAATTCTAACGCGTTTGTACGCTATGGTATCACAAAAAACCATGGTTTGCAAACGCGTTTTTTTATTAGTGACATTTGGCGTAAAATCATTAAAAATCTTTCTGCCACGCCATAAAAGATATAACTATCTTTGCGCTTCATAAAATATAAATGGCTTTTACTTTACTTTCCTCTCCATTGCAGGGTTTTACAGACTTTAGATTTCGTAATGCTTTCCATCATTATTTTGGAGGTATCGATACCTTTTACTCACCTTACATTAGGTTAAATGGTAAGTTTAAAATTAAAAGTTCTTACCAAAACGATTTACTCTTAGAAAACAATGATACCCTAGAGGTGATCCCGCAAATTATAACCAACGACGCCGAGGAGTTTTTGTTTGTTGCTAAATATGTACAAAGCTTAGGTTATAAAGAATTGAATTGGAATTTAGGTTGTCCATATCCTATGGTTGCAAAATCTGGAATGGGTTCTGGTTTAATTTGTAATCCTGCCAAAATCGATAATATTTTAGAACGCGCACACAAAGAAACTGATATTTTAGTATCTATGAAAATGCGTATGGGTTATGATCATGCAGAAGAAATTCTAGACGTATTCCCTATTTTAGATCAATATCCGCTTAAAAACATAGCTATCCATGCGCGTATTGGAAAGCAACTTTATAAAGGCCCTGTAGATTTAGATGCCTTTGAGCGTTGCACAACCAGTACCAAACACAAACTCTACTACAATGGAGATATTACTAGTGTTGAAGCTTTTAAAAGCATACAGGCTCGTTTTCCGAGTTTAGATCATTTTATGATTGGTCGTGGCTTAATTGCCGATCCCTTTTTACCACAAATGATAAAAAACGACACTACAGAATATCCTAAAAACCGTTGGACTATTTTTGAAGAATTTCATGATACGATTTATAATCAGTATGATGAATACCTTTCTGGACCAACACCTATTAAAATGAAAATGTTAGGCTTTTGGGAATTCTTTTCACAATCCTGCTCAAATCCGCAGAAAACATATAAAGCGATTAAAAAAGCTACTAACCCTTTTAAATATAAGCAAGCAGTTAGTTTGATATTGGCTAATGAACGTAAGCTGAATAGTTGATTTTTTTTACTTCAAATTAAAATAGATTAAAGTCTCTTTTAATTATTCCGATAATTAGACAACATATGCAAAATCTGCCATTGAATGCGTCAGTAAAAAATAAAATCTGCTTCAAACAAGTTCAAATAAAATCTTTCTTCTAAGAACTAACTCAATTTTGGTAAACGCGAGTTATAACGCTTTAAAAAGAATCCTATAGCAAGTATCGCACAGACTTCTCTCAATTATGGTATATTGCAGTAATAAATTACATTATTATGAAAATAAACTTATTGTCTTGTGATGCTCAAAGACCAGATAGAAGAGCGATAGCCAAATGTATTGCTGAAGTTTCATCTAACATTGATGGATCCTTAGCGAATGAACTTACCGATATACTATTAGAAGGAGATCCCGTAGATTTTGATGTGGATGATAAAAACTCAGGTTCGGCTTTAAGAGCTTTGCGAAAACTAAGTATTGATTATGAAATTATAGAATAAATAAAATCACCTAACTAAAACTTCACTTTTAACAATAAGAATTTTAGTTTCTTGCAACACGTCTTTTTGTTCATCAAGAAATTGATTTATTTTAATTTCAGAATCAGTCATTTCAATAAGGTGAGGATGTTTAAAATGACGAATTTCACTTATGCCCCAATTAACTTTCTGATTAGCCAAATAGCCTTTACTAACATTTAGATGTAAAACCTGCTCTATTCCAAAGGCTTTTGCTCTTTTAATGAGTTCCGTTGAAAAATCTGAGGTATACATTTTTTTCCAAAAAGATTGATCCTTTATTTTCTGACCATATTCAAAATAGATCCGTATTGTAGCAAAACCCTTCATTTCTTCTCCCTTTTTTTACTGATTTCAGATAAAGAAAGCCCCTTCTCTCGCATGAATACATCGTTTTTTGGACTTCCTATTATTTGCGAAGAATAAACCCCAGAATGACCAGAAAACAAATAGGCCGTAGAACAAGCCAAAGCAATAAAAACACCCGACTCTATTCCAAAGAGTTCTATTCCCATTATGGTACAAGCAATAGGTGTATTGGTTGCTCCAGCAAAAACGGCAACAAACCCCATTCCTGCAAGTAAACCCATTGGCAATGGTATAAACCATATTAATACATTACCTAAGGCTGCTCCAATAAAAAACAAGGGTGTTACCTCGCCGCCTTTAAAACCTGCTCCAAGCGTAAAGGATGTAAATATAAGCTTTAAAAGAAAATCGTAAGAATTAAGGTTAACATCAAAAGCTTCAACAATTGTAGGTATCCCGAGACCTATATATTTTGTTGTTCCCATAAAATATACGGCAGCAGCCAATATTACACCACCAATTACAGGGCGTAACGGCGGGTATTTAATATGCTTACTAAAAAGATGACTCCAAAAATGGGTTGATTTTGAAAAAAGCATGGCCACTAAACCAAAAATAATTCCGGCCAATAAACACCACAATAAATTTACGGGCGTCATTTCTGCAACGGTATTAATATGATAATGCGTATGAGATACATTCCATATTTCACAAAAATAATTAGCAAAAATTGCAGCCATAAAACTCGGAATGATAGACTCTAAACGTATTCTACCCAACACCAATACCTCTAATGCGAAAATACCACCTGCTAATGGTGTTCCAAAAACAGATGCAAAACCCGCACTAATACCAGCTATCAAAACAATTTGTCTATCGCGTTTTGATAAATTGAAAACTTTGGTAAACCTATCGGCAATAGCACCACCAATTTGTACAGCTGTACCTTCCCTACCAGCGGATCCTCCAAAAA
Organism: Algibacter sp. L1A34; assembly: GCF_009796805.1. NCBI lineage: Bacteria > Pseudomonadati > Bacteroidota > Flavobacteriia > Flavobacteriales > Flavobacteriaceae > Algibacter > Algibacter sp. L1A34. The sequence continues at coordinate 447,123 of NZ_CP047029.1, forward strand.
AATGTGTTAAAATCGTTCCAAATAAAACAAGTGGAACCATTCTAAAAGGAATTACTTTTTTAGGTGAATGAAATTCCTCTAGCAGTAAATTATTCCCTTTTACAACACTACTTCCATATAAATGATAAGATATACCGATTATAAAACCACCAACTGGTAATAAAGCGATAATCCACAAATGAGATTCTCTCCAATTTGTGGCCCATTCTAAGCTTAATAGAAAAAAAGCAGAAACACTTCCAGCTAAAGCGCCTAATGTTAAACAGATTAAAACCCATTTTAAAAGATACAATAAAGACGGAATTTGTTCAAATGAGAATAAAAAATCTTTAATTTTATTTTTTTCCATATTGCTTTTAATAAATCACTCTACAGAGACATAAGCCTTTAAAGGTAGATGTTATTAGCTCCAAGCGGAACCGTTACAAGCAGACTTTATTGCCAAAATTGAAATGCAAATATAAACAAAAAACCGTTTTCTATCATGGTATATAGCTTATTGCTGGTTCTAACTTAATGACTAAAACTTAGGCCTGTTTTTTGTTCAGGTTATATGTGCTAAATTAGATGCTAAAACAGAAAAAAGCACCTTCGCTATAATTTAACTCCAAAAATATCATCTTCATAGAATTATAATAAATGAAACATCTATATTTAACAGTATTAGCATTAATATTTTTGGCTTGTAACCAAGGAAACGGCCATAAACAAACTTTAAAAGCAAATACTAAAATTAAAGACAATTCTATCTCTGGAAAAACACCCAACATCTTGTTTTTAATTGCAGATGATATGGGAAAAGAAGCCATAAGTGGTTTTCAAGAAGGAACAATAAAACCGAAAACACCACATATAGATAATATACGGAATTCGGGATTAAGTTTCAGCAATTTCTGGACGTATCCAACTTGCTCACCTACAAGAGCATCAATGATTACTGGTAAATATGGATATCGTACCAACGTGAGGTGGGCAAACCAAATATTAAGTCCATCAGAATTAATATTACAAAAGTATATAAACAATAAAACGAAAAATAAATACGCAACTGCTCTAGTTGGGAAGTGGCATTTATCTGGCCTTGATGCAACTTCCATAAATCCGGAATCTTTTGGATTAGATTATTATGCTGGTATTTTTAAAGGTTCGGTAAAAGATTATTACAATTGGCCTTTAATGGAAAATGGTATGAATAAAACCTGCACAGAATATACAACTACCAAATTGACCAGTTTAGCTACAGATTGGATTGAGCAACAAGAAAAACCTTGGTTTATGTGGTTGGCGTATAATGCACCACACACACCGTTCCATGTGCCACCAAGTGAAATGCACAGTCAAGGTAATATACCAGAATACAACAGTGAATTAAACCCAATACCTTATTTTATGGCTTCTATTGAAGCTATGGATTATCAAATAGGGCGCTTATTGAATTCACTTTCTGAAGCTGATAAAGAAAACACAATCATCATTTTTATTGGAGATAATGGAACAGAGCCGGTTGTAACTCAAGCACCTTATGGCAAAAATCAAGTGAAAAGAAATTTATATCAAGGTGGTATTAACATGCCAATGTTCATTTCAGGAAAAGGTGTTACCCGAAAAGGTATAGATAATAACTTAATTACTAGTAGCGATATGTTTGCAACAATATCGGAAATTACAGGTGTAGATATTCCTGAGATTAATGATAGTAAAAGTTTTAAATCGCTTTTTACTAAAGAAGACGTTATTAGAACGTATCAATATTCGGAAATGAAAAACGATACTAAAGATGCTTGGACTATTAGTAATGGCACATACAAGCTTATGGTTTTTGGTAACGGCAATAAAGAAATATATAATTTAAACGATGATCCGTACGAAAAAAACAATCTTATAAAAGCGACTTTAACACCTAGTTTACAACAGGTAAAAACAGAATTAGAACAAGAATTACTTAAAATTAGAAATTAAAGAATCTGCTTTTTTGATTATTATTTCTGGCTATTGATATTAGTGATCTATATCCCGATTTTTAGATTATCGCCATGTTTAAAGCTTCCTATTTGTAGTATTTAAACGGAAAACATTTACCAGTAAACAATGATATTTATAAAAGTCCGAAACCATAGCAAGCACATGCGTTAGGGATAGAGGCATTGTTGAAGCTCTTTTTGTGTTGTTGCACCTATGCAACACAAAAAAGCGACTGCCGAAAGCCCGACCCTTTTCGGGTAACGCCCAAAACCTTTAAAATATAAAAAGCCCGTCAACTTACGCTAACGGGCTTTTTGCTTATAGAAAAAGTTAGACTTATTCGTCTTCTTTCTTTTTTCCTTCTAATTTACTTATAGTATCATACATTACTGGTGTTGCTATAAATAGCGACGAGTACGTACCTACTACTACACCTACTATTAAGGCGAACATGAAACCTCTAATAGAATCTCCACCGAAGATAAAGATTGCTAATAACACTACTAATGTAGTTAATGAGGTATTTAATGTACGGCTTAATGTGCTGCTTAATGATGCGTTTACTACGCGATCGAATTTCCAGCTTGTGTGCTCGTTGAAGAACTCACGAACTCTATCGAATACTACCACGGTATCATTTAATGAATATCCAATTACGGTTAATATTGCTGCTATAAACGCTTGATCTATTTCCATTGAAAATGGCATGAATTTATACGTTAAAGAGAATACACCTAATACGATTAATACATCGTGGAATACTGCTGTTACAGCACCAAGTGAGTATTGCCATTTTTTAAATCTAATTAAGATATAAAGGAATACTACGATTAATGATCCTAAAACTGCCCAGAATGATTCTTGTTTGATATCATCGGCAATAGTTGGACTTACTTTATCGGTTTTTAATAATCCTACTGTTTTTGTATCGGCATCGCTAATGAATTCTTCATAAGAAAGACCTTCGAAATAAGGTTGTAAAGCTGTATAAAGAGTTTTACGGATTTGCTCATCGACTTCAGATCCTGTTTCTTCTACTAAATATTTTGTAGTAATTTTAACTTGGTTAGCATCTCCAAATATTTTAGCGTTTGCACTACCAAATACATCTGGGCTAGAAAGTACACCTGTAATTTCTGACGCACTAACATCGTGGTTAAAACGAACTTGATACGTTCTACCTCCAACAAAATCAACACCTTGATCTAAACTGTTTGTAAATAAAGATCCTAAACTTACTACGATAAAAGCACCAGAAATGATGTATGCTATTTTACGTTTCGATAAAAAATCGATACGAATATCACGGAATAAGTTTTTAGTCATTGCTGTAGAGAACGCTAAGTTTCCACCACGATTAGAATACCAATCGATTAGTAAACGTGTGATGAAAATTGCAGTAAATAATGATGTACCAATACCAATAATTAAAGTCGTTGCGAAACCTTTAATTGGTCCTGTACCAAATATAAATAAGATTAATGCTGTTAAACCAGTAGTAATGTTGGCATCTAAGATTGAAGATAAAGCGTTGCTAAATCCATCTTGAATGGCTTCTTTTTGTCCTTTACCCTTGGCGAGCTCCTCTCGAATACGCTCAAAGACCAGCACGTTCGCATCCACCGACATACCAATAGTTAAAACAATACCAGCAATACCAGGTAATGTTAACACAGCTCCTAATCCTGAAAGGATACCGAAGATTAAAAGGATGTTTAATGCCATAGCAACATCTGCAAATGCACCAGCTTTACCGTAATAAAATACCATCCAGATTAACACTAATGCTAAAGCAATCATGAACGACATTTTACCGCTATCGATAGCTTCTTGACCTAAAGATGGTCCAACAACTTCACTTTGAATAATATCTGCAGAAGCAGGTAATTTACCAGCACGTAATACGTTTGCTAAATCGATTGCTTCGTTTAAGCTAAAATCTCCAGAGATTGAAGAGCTACCACCTGCAATTGGTCCGGTTGTTACACCTGGAGCAGAATATACCACGTTATCTAAAACAATAGCAATTTGGCTACCTTGTGTGTATGCATTACCAGTCATTTCTTCCCAGATTTTAGCACCTTTTGCATTCATTTGCATTGAAACCTCAGATTTACCTGTTGGTCCAAATTGGTTTCTAGCATCTGTAACTACAGCACCACTTAATTCTGGTTCGTTTTCTCTGTTTCCTTTTAAAGCATATAAGTCTAATAACTCACTTCCTTTTTTAGGTTTTCCGAAAACAAATTTTGCGTAACGTTGCTCTGCAGGAAGTAAAGCACGTACTTGAGACATACTTAAGTAGTTCTCGATAGTTTCTTTATCTTTTGCTTCAAATTGAGCAATGATTGGTCCACCTTGGTAACCTTGACCTCTAATTAAGTCGAATATTGGGTTAACCGTTGAAACAGTAGTAGAATCTGTTTCTGCTTCACCTAAAAGATCATCAATTGCAGAATCTTGTGCATTTTCTTCATCTTGTGGCTCTACCTCTGCAGTTTCTGTTTTTGGAGAAACTATATCTTTTAATACTTCGTTAGCTTGCGCTAAGAAAGGAAAAAATTGTTCGCCTTTATAAGCATCCCAAAATTCTAATTGTGCTGTACTTTGTAATAATTTAATAGCACGCTCTTTATCTTTTACACCTGGTAACTCTACTAAAATACGACCTGATGTTCCAATACGTTGAATAGTTGGTTGTGTTACACCAAACTCATCGATACGTTTACGTAAAACCTCGAATGCAGAAACTACAGATTCATCAATTTTAGTTGAGATAATAGCTTTAACTTCGCTATCAGTCATATTTCCGTTAATTTCACCATCTAATGCTTTAGTGTAAAAAATATCTGGTGAAGCTAATTTTGTATCTCCTTTAATTTTATCAAAAGCGATAAAGAAATCCTCTAAATACGTGTTCTGACTGTTTTTTTGAATTTCGGCAGCGTCATCTAAAGCCTTATTGAAAATAGGGTCTTTTGTATGATTAGCCAATCCTTTCAAGATATCTCTAATAGATATTTGAAGTGTAGCACTAATACCACCTTTTAAGTCTAAACCTAAATTCATGGCTTTTTGTTTCACTTCATTATAAGTGAATTTTGCGATACCCATATTAAATACAGTATCTGTAGCGATAGACTCTAAATAAAAAGTCTCTTCGGCGCTACGTTTTGCACGGTAACCTTCTTCGGTATCTGCAATTTTACTAATTGCAATCTCCTCTGCCTTGTTCTCAATTTGTTTCGCTTTAAACGTGAATGATAATTGGTAGATACTTACCAAACCAAACAAAAGCGCAAATAATTTTACTAATCCTTTATTTTGCATTGTTTTAATTTTAGTGTGTGTCAAAAGTTTTTCGACGCGCAAATATATTATTTACGGTCAATATCTGACAATATTTAGGTTGAAATTGATTGTGTTTGTTTTTGAATGATGAAATATTATAGGCTATCAAAATTTACTATTGAAAGTTGAGCCTTATAAATCCATCTTTTTAGCAAGTTGGTCCTGCCCTGCCTTCTGGAATTTTATGAAGATTATTCTCTGTAGAAATCGAAATGTTCCTACGCACTTTATAAGCCGTTTTAACCGTGTGTTTTTCTATGGAAACATTTACAACTTCAATAAAAAAGAAAGCGTTAGGATCTGAAAAACGATCACTTTTAGTATCGGTTGTTAAAACACATTTACCATCAAAACCTAATCCAGTATTATTCGAGTTTTGAATTTCGAATACATCAATATTATAGGCAATATTAGGTGCTTCGGAAGGTAATTCTGCTTGTTTTTTCTTTTTACTGAAAGCATTAGAGTCTAAGTTATGCTCTAAATCTTTAGCAAAAATTTTTTTTATACTAGCAATATCGGCATCACTGTAGTACGTGATTTTTAATTTACCATTAACAGTTTGCTGTACTTTAATTTGGTTTGCACCAAGTGCGTACAATTGCTGCTTTACTTGTGCAACCGCTGTTTGAGCCTCATTTGAGGTAACCTCAACATGATTAAACTCTAATACAATTTCTTGATTAGGCGCATTGAATTCTTGCTCTGAAATAACAGCCAAGAAACTCAAAATAAAAATTATAGCACCTATGTACCTTTTTAATTGCATACGGCAAATATAAAAAAATAAAGGCTGTATTGCTACAGCCTCTATATATTTATGTTATTTAACGATTTAAGACTATAAATCTAATAAACCATTAGTTTTTGATACACCTTCTGCACTAGCTTGCATGTGTGCTTTTTCAGCAGCACTTAAAGGAATATCAACAATACTTTCAATACCGTTTTTACCTAAAATTACAGGTACACCAATACAAATATCATTTAATCCGTATTCACCTTCTAAATAAGTTGAACATGGGAACATTTTCTTTTGGTCACAAGCAATAGCTTGAACTAAACTGCTTACTGCAGCACCTGGCGCATACCAAGCAGAAGTTCCTAATAAACCTGTAAGGGTTGCTCCACCTACTTTAGTATCTCCAGCAACTTGCTCTAAACGTTCTTCACTTAAGAATTCTGAAACTTTAATTGAGTTTCTAGTTGCGTGAGACGTTAATGGCACCATACCTGTATCACTATGTCCACCGATAACCATACCGTCAACATCGCTAATAGGTGCTTCTAAAGCTTCAGCTAATCTGTATTTGAAACGAGCTGAATCTAAAGCTCCACCCATACCAATAATTCTGTTTTTAGGTAAACCTGTAGATTTATGAACTAAATAAGTCATAGTATCCATTGGATTACTCACAACAATAATAATTGTGTTTGGAGAATATTTAATTAAACTTGAAGAAACTGTTTTTACAATTCCTGCATTAATTCCAATTAACTCTTCACGAGTCATTCCTGGTTTACGAGGAATACCAGAAGTAATTACACAGATATTACTTTCTGCTGTTTGACTATAATCGTTTGTTACACCAGTGATTTTAGTGTCAAACCCGTTTAAAGATGCGGTTTGCATTAAATCCATGGCTTTTCCTTCAGCATAGCCTTCTTTGATGTCTAACAAAACGACTTCTGATGCGAAATTTTTAATAGCAATATATTCTGCGCAACTTGCGCCTACTGCTCCTGCTCCTACTACAGTTACTTTCATAAGTTTAATTTTAATAAAATTATTATAATATTTAGTTGACAAAACCCTGAAAACACAGAATTACAGTCAAGCAAATTTACGAATTTATCTTCTATTTCTTTAACAAGAACGCATATAAATGTGGTACAATTTTAAATAAAAAAAAGTGCAGAAAGATTTCTGCACTTTTATAACAACTAACTAAACTAAACTAAATAAAACTAAACTATTAACTAAATTTTTTCTTTACTAAATCCGAAATTAAAGCTTACTAAAAAAGCACTAAATCCGATAATATTATTTTTATAATTAGGCTCAATTAACCTAACTCAAATTTACTTTTTCTTGCTAAGAAAATAAATTAATAATGACATTAAACTCAAAACTTTGTTTTCATTTCGGAAATCAAGATTAATAAGGCTAACTTTTTCATTTTGATTCTCTTAGCTGAAACAAAGATACACTTATTTTTACATTACACAACTTTTATCGATAAAAAATGTACTTAAGCGATCTTTTTAGTAAATTGAACAAAAAAAAGCCTCAACAGTATAACTGTTGAGGCCTTAATAATATAGACTTCTATCTACCTACGCATCAATATTTGCGTAAACAGCATTCTTTTCAATAAATTCTCTACGAGGTGGTACCTCATCACCCATAAGCATTGAGAACACTCGATCTGCTTCAACACCATTATCGATTTGAATTTGACGTAACGTTCTAAATTCAGGATTCATTGTGGTATCCCAAAGCTGTATCGCGTTCATCTCACCCAAACCTTTATAACGTTGAATTTTAGCACCGTCACCATAAAGTTCCATTAATGCCAAACGTTCTTCATCATTCCAAGCATATTCTTTTTTAGCTCCTTTTTTTACTAAAAATAAAGGTGGTGTTGCTATATAAATATGTCCGTTTTCTATTAATTCCTTCATATATCTAAAGAAGAAAGTAAGAATTAATGTTTCAATGTGAGAACCATCTATATCGGCATCACACATGATTACTATTTTATGGTATCTTAATTTTGAAAGATTAAGGGCTTTACTATCTTCTTCCGTTCCAATAGTTACACCTAATGCCGTAAAGATATTTTTAATCTCTTCATTTTCAAACACCTTATGAGACATCGCTTTTTCAACATTAAGAATCTTACCCCTTAATGGTAAAATAGCTTGAAACGCTCTATCACGTCCCATTTTAGCCGTTCCACCTGCAGAATCTCCCTCTACAAGGTAGATTTCACATTTTTCAGGATCCTGCTCAGAACAGTCACTTAATTTACCAGGTAAACCACCAATACTCATTACTGTTTTACGCTGTACCATTTCACGAGCTTTTTGAGCTGCATGACGTGCTTGTGCTGCAAGAATTACTTTTTGAACAATGATTTTAGCATCATCTGGATGTTCTTCTAAGTAATCTGTTAACATTTCTGAAACCGCTTGACTAACTGAAGCCGAAACTTCCCTATTACCCAACTTCGTTTTAGTTTGCCCCTCAAATTGAGGTTCTTGAACTTTTACAGAAATAATTGCTGTTAATCCTTCACGGAAATCATCACCAGCAATATCAAATTTTAGATTTTTTAATAAACCAGAATCATCCGCATACTTTTTAAGGGTATGTGTTAAACCACGACGGAAACCAGAAAGGTGCGTTCCACCTTCATGAGTATTAATATTATTTACATAAGAATGTAAATTTTCTGCGTAAGATGTGTTATAAATCATAGCAACCTCAACAGGCACACCATTCTTTTCACCTTCAAAAGCGATTACATCTTTCATTAAAGGCTCACGAGTAGCATCTAAATACGTGATAAACTCTTTTAAACCTTCTGTAGAATGAAATGTTTCACCTTCAAACTCACCATCTTCTTTTTTACTTCTTCTATCTATTAAATGAACCGTGATCCCTTTATTAAGGTATGCTAACTCACGTAATCTACTCGCCAAAGTATCATAACTATACTCTAAAGTTTGAGTAAAAATAGTTTCATCTGGTCTAAACGTAACCGTAGTTCCACGTTTATCTGTTTCACCAACTTTTTTTACTGGATATAAGGCTTTACCGCGCTCATACTCTTGTTCCCAAACCTCTCCATTTCTAAAAACTGTTGCTGTTAAATGTGCAGATAATGCATTTACACAACTTACACCAACACCGTGCAATCCACCAGAAACTTTATAAGAATCTTTATCGAATTTACCACCAGCACCAATTTTAGTCATTACAACTTCTAGAGCCGAAACGCCTTCTTTTTTGTGTAAATCTACAGGAATACCACGACCATCATCTTCTGTGGTAATCGAGTTATCTTCATTAATTATAACTGTAATATTGTTACAATGTCCAGCCAATGCCTCATCAATAGAGTTATCGACAACCTCGTAAACTAAATGGTGTAAACCTCTTGTACCAACGTCGCCAATATACATCGATGGACGCATACGCACGTGCTCCATACCTTCTAACGCTTGAATGCTATCGGCAGAATAATTGTGTTTATTAAACTCTTCTTTAGGTTCGCTCATAAATTATGATTTGATATTATTTTATTATTAACACCCGCTCTTCAGCAGAACAAATAAAACTAGCTGAATTATATTTCATCTTGAAAATCCAGAGTTTCATTAGCATAAAAAAAGATGCTATAAAGCATCCTTTTGAATACAAACAAATATACAAATTAAAATCACATTTTAAGCGCACTTTATCGACTTAAAGCAATAATTATCAACATTTGTTAATTATTTAAAAACGTCTTAAATCGCTTAAAAAACACCTTAAATTAAATCCAAACCATCTTAAACATGACTTGTTAACCTGAAAAATAGAAAAGTGGCTTAAAATTGATGTTTTGGATTACAAATATCGCGATTTTATGATCTCGGTATGCCAAATTTCATGTCCTAGAACGATAAACGCAGCTGCTCTAGACGACAACTTATTACCACTAGCATGACCAATAAACTTTAAATCTTCGGAAGACAAACTGTTTAATAAAATAATAGAATTTTGTCGAACTGCTAGATATTCTTCAATAAGCGCTTCTAAAGATTTCTCATTTGCTTTAGATGGCGCAATATAATCGTCCTGCTCAAAACCAGCCAAAGCTGTTTTATCGTGTCTGCCAATTCTAAAACAACGATGCATCATAACACGCTCGGTATCTATAATATGCAGAAACACTTCTTTTACAGTCCATTTACCTTCCGCATAACGATATTCAAGTTTATCTTTAGGAATAGCTTTAAAAAAATTAACGATACTCCCTTTCCCTATTTCAAAACCAGTTTTCAAATCCCATGCTTCAGGGATTTGATTAATATAACCTCCATAAAACGAATTGAACTCTTTATTATTTAAATCTGTAGCTTTCATATATTAAATTTTAGCTTGGTAGGTGTATAAATCAAAATAGCGTCCGTTTAAAGCAATAAGCTCATCGTGAGTACCACGTTCTACAACATGGCCAGCTTCGATAACTAAAATTTGGTCTGCTTTACGAATTGTACTTAAACGGTGCGCAATTACAATGGTGGTTCTATCCTTTATTAATTCTGATAAACTTTTCTGAATTAAAGCTTCACTTTCGGTATCTAAACTCGATGTAGCTTCGTCTAAAATAATCACTTTCGGGTTTGCTAAAATAGCACGTGCAATAGCCAAACGTTGACGTTGACCTCCAGAAAGTTTCACTCCACGCTCGCCTATTAAGGTTTCCAAACCATCATCAAACCTATCGGTAAACTCATTAACATAAGCAGCTTTTACAGCGTTTTGTAATTCGGTCTCCGTGGCGTTTGGTCTCGGAAACATGATATTTTCTTTTATGGAACCTTCAAACAAAAACTCATCTTGCAAAACGACTCCCAAATGTTGGCGATAACTACTTAATCTAACTTTAGATAAATCTTGATTATCAATAGTTACTTTACCCGATTTTGGAGTTAAAAAGGTAGCAGAAAGTCCAGCTATAGTAGATTTTCCAGAACCAGAACTACCAACCAAAGCGGTTACAGAACCTGCTGGTGCTTTAAAATTAATATTATGCAATACATCTTTGCCTTCTTCATAAGAAAAAGAAACATCTTTAAATTCAATATCACCTTTTAAGGTGTTTACTTCAATCGTTCTATCTTCATTATCTTCTTCGGCCGTCATGTTCATGAGTTCTTCGGTTCGATCTAAACCTGCCAAAGCTTCGGTAAGCTGACTACCAATATTACTCATTTGTACAATAGGCGCAATCATAAAACCAAGTATTAATGTGAAGAAAAGGAATTCACCAGTCGTCATCTCACCTAGCATCATATAATAACCACCAATCCCCATAATTCCGGTGGTTGCAACGCCTATTAAAAAGGTTGAAGAACTAGTCATTATAGCTGTGGCTGTTAAACTCTTTTTAACATTTTGAAACAATTGATCTACGCCTTTTTCGAATACAATATTTTCTTGCTCCTCGGCATTAAAAGCTTTTATTACACGAACACCAGAAAGCGTTTCGGTAAGTCGGCCTTTTACTTCAGCATTTATTTTCCCACGTTTTCTAAAAATTGGACGAATATATTTAAAGGCTCTAAGTGCTATATAACCAAATATTGAAAGTGGCACGAATACAAAAAGCGTCATCCAAGGGTTTAGCTTTATCAAGATTATTAAAGATACAATAGCCGTAAATGTTCCACCTACTAATTGTACTAATCCAGTACCGATTAAATTTCGAACACCCTCTACATCGCTCATTATTCGTGATACTAATGCGCCAGATTTGGTATTATCGAAAAAACTAATAGGCAATGAGAGTACTTTTTTCTGAACCTGTGCTCGCAATTCACTTATTAAATATTGTGCTTGCACGCTTAAAATTTGAGTAAGCAAAAATGAGGTTACCGCTTGTACAGTTATGGCCGCAATAACAATACCGACAAGATTGTATAACATCGACATATCTTTCCCTGGCACAACTTCGTCTAAAAGCACTTTACTTTGCCACGGCAGTACTAAACCCGCCAAACTGCGAATTACTATTAATAATAACCCCAATAGAACCAATTTTCGGCGTGGCCAAATAATAGTTCTAAAGGCCTGTGCCATGGTGACTTTTTGTTTTGTTTTATCTTTAGGTGAAGCGGATTCTTTAAAGTGCTGCATATTAAATTTTAGTATATTAAAAATACAAGTCAATAAAGATACCATAAGTGGGGTTTATGACATATTTTCATTTGCTTTTTTTTGATATGAATTTTATAAACCCACCTAATTATTGGTTGTAAATCCTAAATTTTACAAGTTAGCCCGCGCAAGGGATTGAACGGCATGTTTGAGCTCTTTTTGTGTTGTTGCGCCTATGCAACACAAAAAAGCGAGTAGAGAAAGCCCGACCCTTGGGGTTGCGCCCAAATTATTTTTTGAAGAAACGTCTGTTTTAGGCCACTTATTTACTACTTTTATTTACTTTTTAAACTGAATTAAAAACTATAAAAACAAACAGATGAAAGTTATTGGAATTGGAAAGAATTATGTGATTGATAAGTCTGAAATTAGTGCCATTAAAACGGGTGCTCAGCTTATTTTTACAAAACCAGAAAGTAGTGTAGTGACTGATAATGCCGATATTGTTTTTCCTGCAATTACGGAACAATTGGCTTATGAAGTGGAATTGGTGGTGAAAATTGGTAAAACAGGAAAAGATATTACGTTGGAAGATGCGAACTCTTATATCTCTGAAATTGCTATAGGAATAGATTACACTGCTAAAGATGTACTTGCTGCAAGCCGTGCCAATAAAGGGCCATGGGCTTTAGCAAAAGGTTTTGATGGTGCTTCGCCTATTTCTGCCTTTAAACCTGTTTCTGCCTTTCCAGATTTAAACAATATCAATTTCGATTTGGTTATTAATGGTGAGAAAAAACAGATTGGAGACACCGATTTTATGATTTATAATTTTGCTGAAATTATAAGTTTTGTATCGACTTACATGACGCTAAAAGAAGGTGATATTATTTTTACTGGAACGCCGGCTGCTGGTGTTGGGCTTAATGTTAAAGGTGACCATTTACAGGCTTCTATTGAAGGTGAACTGCTTTTAGATTTTAAATTAATTTAATTCTCATATTAAAAAAATTATGAAAAACTCGATTGCTGAACGTGTTTGCGATTTCTTAAAAATCTATCCACCCTTCGATTTAATAACGTTTAAAAAACTTCTAGAAATTGCCGAAGAGGTTGTTATTGTATATTTAGAAAAAGGAGATACTTTATTTAAGGCAGACCAACCAGCAAACGAGTATTTCTATATTGTTAGAGCGGGTGCCATTAGTTTGTTTCACACAGACAGCAACGATAACAAGCAAGAATTAGTAACTATTAATGATACGGGCGATATTTTTGGTGTACGCCCACTAATTGCTCGAGAAAATTATAAACTAACAGCTACAGCAAACGAGGAAACTATTATTTATGCGTTGCCTATTAAAAACTTCCAGTCGGCTACAGAAAATAACGCCAAGGTTTACGAGTACCTTATTACAGCATTTGCCACCAATGCGTACGACTCTTACACAACAGAGGAAAATAATGAGATTTTTAAAGATTATTTACCAAACACCTCTCAAGACATTGTTAACTTCCAAACAGCAAATTACACAAAAACACCTATTACCTGCCCTATAGGTTCCACATTGCAGGAAGCAGCCTGCCTTATGAGGACCTATAAAATTGGCTGTATTATTGTTGTAGACCATAAAAAACCTGTCGGAATTATTACAAATAGCGATATAAAAAATAAAATCGCCACGGGTGAATACCCCATCAATACTTCGGTTTCAAACATTATGAGTTCGCCTGTTATTACTGCTAAAAAAAATTTAACAGTTGCCGATGGTCAGCTAAAAATGATAAAAAACAATATTAGCCACTTGTGCATTACCAAGGACGGCACGGTAAATTCTCGACTTATTGGTGTACTTACGCACCATGATGTTTTGGTCACATTAGGCAACACGCCTTCGGTAATTTTAAAAGAAATAAAACGTGCTAACCGCACAAAAAAACTACGATTAGCCCGATTAAAAGCAAACACATTACTAAAAGGCTATCTAGAGCAAAATATTCCGTTAACTCATATTATTAATGTAATTTCTGAAATAAACGATGCCGTAATAATTCGTGCCATTGAAATTGCTTTAAAGAAAATGCCAACGCCGCCACCGGTTCCTTTTTCTTGGTTGGCTTTGGGAAGCCAAGGCAGAAGAGAACAGTTACTTTTTACCGATCAAGATAACGCTTTGGTATTTGAAGATGTTCCAGAAGATAAATATGAAGAAACCCAAGCGTACTTTTTACAGTTGGCAAAATATATAACCAAATCTCTTAATAAAATTGGTTTTGAATATTGCGAAGCCGATATGATGGCTAACAACCCAGAATGGTGTAAATCTATTTCTAAATGGAAAACACAATTTCAGAATTGGATTTTAAGTCCAGATGATAAAGCCATTTTACTATCTTCTATATTTTTTGATTATTCGCGAATTTATGGCAGTGAAAAACTAGTTGACGACCTATCGGAAAGTATTTTTGAAGCTTTAGAAGGGTCTAGTCTCTTTTATAAGTTTTTAGGAAAGGAAGCTATTAAAAGCCCGACACCACTCGGGATTTTTAAACAATTTTTGGTTGAGCAAAACGGCGAACAAAAAGACCTTTTCAATATAAAAAGTCGTGGATTAATGCCTTTAATTGATGCGGCCCGCTTACTGGTATTAAGCAACCAAATTAAAAATGTAAATAGCACTTATTTACGCTTCGAGAAAATGGCCGAAATTGACCCAAATAATAAAGAACTCTACGAATCTTGCGCTTATGCTTTTAAGGCCTTATCAAAATTTAAAACCAAACAAGGTTTACTACATAACAACTCGGGAAAGTTTATTAAACTAGAAACTTTAACTAAAGAAGAAAAACTAAAATTAAAGCGCTGTTTTAAGCCTATACAAGATATTCAAGAGACTTTGAAATTACGTTTCGACTTAAAAAACTTTATATAAATGATATTTAATTGGTTTAGGAAAAAGAACGATAACTATCCCGAATTTTATTTGGAGTATTTAGAACATTTTAAAAAGAAACCTAAAGGCCTGATTGAAGAAACACGCTTTGTTGCTTTTGATACTGAAACTACTGGTTTTGATAAAAAAGATGACCGCGTACTATCTATTGGTGCGGTATCTTTTGCAGGAAAATCCATACCTGTAAGCAATAGTTTTGAACTTTATATTCATCAAGACATTTTTAGACCTGAAACCGTTAAAATCCATGGTCTCATGAAAAACGGCAACAATGTAAAAGTGAGCGAAATAGAAGCCATTAAAGCTTTTTTAGAATACATAAAAAACAGTGTACTTATTGCCCACCATGCCAATTTTGATAAAAACATGATGAACGAAATGATGATGAGAAACGGTTTGGGCAAACTAAAAAACAATTTTATTGATACGGGTATTTTATTCAAGAAATCTAAACATAAAATCTATCAGGATACTTTAAAAAAGCATTACTCTTTAGACGATTTATGCAAAGAACTTAATGTACCTAAAGTAGATAGGCACACTGCTAGTGGAGACGCGTTAATTACAGCTATGGTGTTTCTTAAAATATTATCTCGACTAGATAAACGCAAGCATTTAAAATGGGGGTATTTGTTGCGTAGATAAAATAAAAAAACCGAAACACTTTGGCTTCGGTTTTAAGTATATTAAATTACAATGTGTTTTAGAAAAAGAAGTAACCAATAGAAACTTGCATAACACCGTTTTTATATTTATCCGAAAAACTATCGACATCATTAACATCGGATAAGCCTACATTATAGCTAGCCGCAAAATTAAGTCCGCTATCGAATTTATAGCCCACCCCAAAGTTTACACCAAAATCTAAACCTTTGTAATTATCTTTTAGATTAACATCGTCTTGTTTAGCAGATACTAAAAAGCCTACTTGTGGTCCTGCCTCCAGACTTAAGCCTTTAGTTAAGTAATACTTTCCCATTAACGGAACAGTTAAATAATCTAACTGAACAAGACTAGACTCATCGGAATCAAAAGAAAAACCTTGACCAGAATATAAAACCTCAGGTTGAAACGAGAACTTTTCAGAAAGTGGCACCTCAGCCACTAGTCCATAATTAAATGACGTTACCGGATCAAAACTACTGTTACCATCTCCTGTAACTGAAGCAAAATTCAAACCTAATTTAGCACCAAATTGAACATCTTGTGCGTTAACTTGTGCTAATCCCAAAATAGTGATAGCAGTGACGAGTAATAATTTTTTCATTTGTTTTAAATTTTAATGATTTAAAACAAATTAAACAGGTTTTATCTTTGTAAGATTATATTTATAATAGCCTTAACGTTTTTAACCCTTATTAACAGAACATTCTCTAAATTTAACAGAAGGATATCTTAATTTTGATATAGTTTTTAATTAAAACTACGCTCTAATAATATAAAAATATCGATTTCAAAGAGCTTAAAATATTATCTTTAAATTTTGTTTAAAACAGACGTAAAATATTAATCACACTGATTATTACAGATGTTTCATCCTAAAATCATTCATTATAATGAACATATTTTTGCAAATTGGCATCTTCGCAGATAAAAGATAAATCCGAATTGTAAATACCTTTATATTCAGAGTATACTTGACCACAGTTTGTTTCGTTATAGTGATTTATTATAACAAGTTTTCCTGAGTCTAAAAAGCTTTGAGCACCAGATTGATTCCACCAATTTTTATCATTACTATAAGATTCATATAGTACACCGTCAAAATCAGAAGCATTCTCCACCAAATTTTTAGCCATACATTTCATTCCTTTTTGATGCACATAATCACAGAGTTCTTGATAATATGCTACACCTTCTGCTTCCGTAACTTGAAACCCATAAGTGACTCTTAATTCATCGTCGTAACACCAATCCATATTATCAAACTCAACCCAATCACAACCCCAAGTGGCAATTTGATCAATACGTGCTTTCATTATATCGATTATGCCTGTAGTTGTAGAATTTACAAAATATTCTTCTGGCCATTCTCCCCAAGCTGTAGCCACTAAAAAAGGAGTCAATGCTGTAAAATCATCTCTATAATTTTCACCTGTGCCAATACTAATATACGCACCAACCTCATTACCATTTGCTTTTATAGCAGCAATTGAAGCGGGAATATTATCTATAAATGGATCTATCAAAACATATCCGTTTTTTGCATTTACAAGAATATCTGAGATTTCATCTGCTACAAAATTTTCATTATAAGCTTGATTATAAATTGGAATAGCACTACTTGAAGTTGGAGCGTCTTCTGAATTATCAGACTCATTGCAAGAAACTAAAAAGAAGAATGTAAAGGCGAAAATAAAATATTTATTCATAAGATTAAATCATTTTAATATTATGAACGATTTTATTTCTCTATTATTTCGTTTTTAGTTGCTGGTTGTGGTGGAGCTATGCAGGGGAGCTCTGATGTATAACGCGTGTTATCATCTGACATTATTATATCAAATCGGCAAAAACACCACCCTCACGCACTTTTAATTTGTAAACCTTATGTTCAATACCATCATTTTCAAGCTTTCTTCTAAATAAATTAGCCTGTTGACTATCATGAGTTGAAAGCATTAGTTGAAAATCAAAATCCGATATATAATCACGTAATAAATCAAATACTGATTATGCATGAACAAGATCATGGTGTTGAGTTGGATCATCAAGAAGTAAAGCTCTCCACGGTGTCCAGTGATGTTGTTTCGCCATTGCCAACATAAAGGTTAATTGTAAATCTGTCAATTGAGCTTCACTTGCAATTTGATTTACACATCGAAGTTTAAATGCATAATCATACTTGACTTTTCTTCCCATAATAATACCCTCAAATAGTGTCTAACTTTTTGGGAGCAGTCCAAAATCCGCGAGGATTTTCGTAAGCAAGCTAAAACTAGCCATTAATTATATACGGTGTTGCCATTAGTTTTTCTTCGCAATATATTCCGTTATATTGGATTTACTTTTATCGTCAAAAACACGATATGTTATAAAAATTTTGTGATTTGGATATTCGTTTTTTTTCTGCTTTATGGAATTAGACATTTCTAATAACAAATTAATTTTCGTATTTCCAATTATCCAAGTATTCTTTTTACAATAATCTGTTTTTTCACTAATGGTAGTTTCTTCGGTTAATTTTCCCTCAACTTGACTTTTTCCTAATTTTGATAATAACCCTTTCTCAACTAACAAGTAATGTTTGACTAATGCTTTTCTAAAATCCTTTTTCTGTGTTTTCTCTTTGTTTTTCTCAAAATTCGCAACATCCAATTCGTATCTAATTTCTTTGATTATAGAATCTTTTTTAGAATAAACATATCTCACAATTAAGTCAAGATTTGGTATATTATTATCTTTTCTGATGTAAGATGCGATCTCTAAATTTTTGTCAATCGAGTAAACAGATTTGTCTTTGATTTTTCCTCCAACAAATTCTCTCTCAGAAGTAATAAATTCCGAAAGTGTTGTTTTCGAAATGTCATAATTTTCCTCTTGTGATACTCCTTTTGTCCATACAGACAAAGCTAAAATTATGAATAAAGTTTTAATGTTCATTAGTTTCTTCAAATTAATGGCAACGTTTATGTATAAGGAAAGTTGCGTGTTTGTGTGCGAGGATTTTCCGAAGGAAAATCAGAAGCTAGCAAACGAGCAACTAACTTTGGTTTAGGTAAAACTAGCAATTTTTTTTATACGGTGTTGTGGTTAGTTTTTTAATATTTATAAAAACTGTATTCGTCATATCTGTCATTAGGGAAATCCTTATTGTAAACTTTTATATGCAATGGGTAATATTTATCAAGTATTTCCTTATAGTTAAAATTTGGATGATAATTCAATTTTATTTCCTCTGTAACATATAATTCTATAATCATTTTATTTTTGATGTTTTCAAGTAATATTTGAAAACAGTCGTAACCTGCTATTCTTTTTTTGATTTCTCTATTTTCTTTTAGCAATTTAAATGTATTAAAGTCGGCATAAGTTTTTGGATAACTTTCATACATTTCATATCTCAGTGGGACGAATTTTGTTGTATTTAAATTTTCTCTATCTATTTTTATTACATCAAGTACTCCATAAGTTGCTGTAGAATCATTTTCAAAATCATTTGGAATTGTGTATTGGGTGTAATGTTTAGGCATTATTATGAAATGAATTGCAATGTTTTGCCTATCGAATACCGCTATTTCTGGAACACGAGGAGGTGGAGGTGTTAACGGAGAAACATCTCCTTCCCATTTTATCTCAGTTTGAGAATTTTCAGCTTTAAAGCTGTCAGCAAACTTTTGGGTAGAAACCGAATGCAACTTTATAACAAAATGCCCATAAATTTCTTTAAACTCTTCTTTTTTCTGTCCGAATAATTTAAGGCTAAGTACAAGAATAATTAATAATAGTATGTTTTTTTTCATTCAGTAGTTTGTTGATTTTTCATGGTCTAAATTAACCACAACGGTTACGTATAAGAATAGTGCGGTGTTTGTAAGCGAGGATTTTCCGCAGGAAAATCAGAAGCAAGTAAACACACTATTAATTTAGATAAAGGACAAAACACGTATTATTTTTATACAATGTTGCCATGCGTGATTTTATTATTTTTGCGCAATTAAATATATAAAAATTTTACGCAACAAAAAAGAGTCCGACGCAACAGTTGCGTATTACTTGGCACAAGTCAGATTTTAAAAAACATAAGAGTGAAATTATTTGCGCGTACACCTTGCGAATAGATTCTTTAAAATCGGTTGGGTGAGATTTTGATTTATTCTTTTAAACCACTTTTTAAAAAACATTAGAGTGAAATCATTTGCGCGTACACCTTGCGAATTGATTCTTTAAAGTCAGTTGATTAATATTTTGAGTTATTATTTTAAACTACTTTTTAAGCGGTTTTAGAACTTTTTTTTAGAGCTGAGTGAGCATGAATGGCAACGTCTAGTATAAGAATAGTAGCGGATTTACACACACTAACTTTTCGGATAAACACAGACCTTTTTTATATTTACATACTTTGGATTTAGCGATTAAACCGCTATTATTTTTATACATTGTTGCCAGCAGTTTTTATTTCTTCTGGAAAGTACTTATTCAGCGCTGATTTTGCATCGTCATTCCCTTGTAGTAATTTTATACTTCTATCCGTAAAATCAGATATATTTAAATGTTTACTTGCAATATTTCTAATTCCTTTATGATTAAAAGAAACCAAAACTTTATCATAGTCTGTATTAGCTATAATTTGGTTTAATTCGGTTATGCGTTCCGTAAACCAATCATTGATTGAAATGTTATCTAGAAAATTTTGATAATTAGTCTCTAATTGAGCTAAAGCGTTTCCTTTAGAAACATCACTATCAGTAAAATAGTAATTTACTTTAGTGCTGACATAATTTGAAGCCTGAATTTCTTTTAATTTATCTAGCTCTTTTATTACATCAGTTTTAATTAAATCAACATTTACTTCATCTATTAATATTTGTTTTGAGAGAATTGTCAGAAACTCTGAATCCAAAAATAGATTTTCAACTTCAGCTACTGAGAATGAATAAATATCACTTGCTATTAGTTTTTCAAGTCTAGCAGTATCGTGATGGTCAGAATCAATAAGACCAAAAGCTTTGGTGTTTACATTTTGTAATTTATTAAATGCTTTAGTATGATTAATAACATCAAAGCAACTACCCACAGGCATTATTGTCAATTCCGGGAAAAGTATTGAGTAGACCCTTTCGTCAATACTACCTTTAACACCTTCACAGAAAAGAATATTTTTTCTACTACCTAATAACTCAAAAAGAAGAGTTTCAGGTATTTCATCAGTAGGAATATCTTCAATTTCCCATTTATCAGGATGAGTAAAAGATTTAATCCATATTTTTTTTGCAGTCGTTCTGCTAGTAGCGAAATCTAAATCATGTGTTAGATAAATAAAAAGACAATCGTTTCTCTTATTTTCTAATATATCCCATAATTTTTTGAGCACCGTTTTATGTAAATACATTTCTGGTTCGTCAATGACTATAAATCCATTTGGTGGTGCTTGAAGAACTTGACCAATTAGATAAAGCATTACTTTTTCTCCATCACTCATTTGTATTGCAGGATACGACCTGCCATCATCAGATTTTGCTGTAATATTAATTCCATCATCACAGCTTATAGTCCTATGTTCAATCAAAGAATTCCATATATCAAAAGTAACATCCAAGTTTGTTGGATTTGGATTCTTGATTTGTTCTCCTTGTGAAACTAATTTTAGAGATTCTTTTCTGTAACTATTACCTGCTGAAATATTCTCTGCAAGTAAGTTTTTTAGAACAACTGCAAATTCTTGTTGCAAATGATTAAACTCTCTTGCATTCTTATTCGATTTATCTCTTATTTGAGTTTGTTTTAATTCGTTGGCTGTGGTAGCAGGATTAGAAATTGCATCAAAATTTGGAACTAATAAAATTCTTTGAGCAGAAATAACTACTCCATTGTTTTGAAGGTAATTTTTAAATTTATTGGATAAAGTTGTTTTACCGCTACCATTTGCACCAATGGCTACAACATTACTATTGAAATATCCAATTTTATTAAAGAAATCTATATTGAACTCTATTTGTATGTATAGATTTGAAATGTTTAAAGTATTTTGTTCTAGATGTTTTTTATTGGTTTCTTTCCAATGTTCATTTTGGTGAGCTATGAATGAAGAGTCAGGCTGTCCTCTAAATGGCAAGGTAGATAGTATACTATTGACATTTGATTGAAATTGATTTAAGTAATTTACTTTTAATTCTCCTTGGGTAGCTTTCAATTCTAAATCAGAAGTTAATACAATAACCTTGTCAAAAATGTCTAATGTGTTTTCATCGCAATTTAATTCAAATGCTCCCTGGCGATGAATATTCAATTCCTTTCGTGCTAGTTGGATAAATGTTGTAAAATTATCTAATTCTGTACTCATTCAGTTTTTTTTTAATTGCTGGCAACGTTTATGTATATGGAAAGTTGCGTGTTTGAGTGCGAGGATTTTCCGAAGGAAAATCAGATGCAAGCAAATAGGCAACAACCATTAATTAAACACAAAATAGCAATTTTTTATATACAATGTTAGCAAACGTTTTTAATTTTTTTCGTCAGTTGTTTTCTTGGTTAATAGTTGCTCCCGAAGAGAAATGGACTCTATTAACATACTATCTAATAATTCAGTATGTTTTTTTAACAGTTTATTTTGTTCTATTTGTTCTGAAAGAATTTTTTGATTGTAATTTTCACTGAATAAAGAAAAAATATTTGGCACACCTAAAACTATAGTTATTATGATAGTAAGTAAAGTCAAACGTGAATTAGAAGAGCTTAATTTTGTGTTTTCAGTATGTTGTTCCGTTAGAGTATTTACAAGTTTATCATTGTTTTCTCGAAGCTGCGAGTTTTGTTCTTTAAGTTCATTAAAAACATCTTCAAGATTAACGTTGGATAAACTTTCGTTTATCAGCTCCCAGTTAGGTTCTGGTATGTCCATTTTAGGAATGTTAAATATATTCGGGTTAATGTTTCCTAATGGTTTTTTCATTTTAAAGAGTATGAGTGATAAATGGTTGCTAACAAAGTTATATAGTTATCACTAACCATATACCTATTTTAAGACTCCTAATATAGGAAATTATCCTACAATACTATTGTTGTCTCTTTTTTAAATAAACACCTCTAGCTATCAAAAAAAAACACACAAAATCTTTAACGAGACAACAAAGAACTATTATTAATACTCTTCCATCCATATTACTTCAAACCATTCGCAAACTATAAGCATGTCTTCTGTTGGGTTTCCCCATTTTCTTCCATTGCACTCGTAAAAAAGTCCCAATGTGCTTTTCTCCATTTTTTTAGGGGTTCAATATCCGTTCCCATATCTAATTCAGCATAATCTTTAGAAATCTTATTAAATGGAATTGTATCTACTTTTTTAATTTCAATTATTGCTCGAGCTTTTCCATCAAAATCCGTTACAATGCTTTTTGCTCCTATTTTTGGCAAATCGACATTAGCTTTTTCATAGAAATAATATAAATTAGAACTTGCTTGCTTTTTTCCATTTACAATCAATTCTGCTAACCTATTTGCGTCTGTTTCATTATTATGAAAATAATCAGAGTCGGGCTGTTCGCCAGTTTTGAATTCGGGATTTGATTCAGTAAAATCATTCCACATTTGATAAACACTTTTATCAATGTCACTTTCAGTTTTTATTCCGCTCTTACAGCTAATTAAAATTAAAAAAATAATGATTATTATGCGCTTCATAGTTTATTCAACATTAATGGTAACACTAACTTATATAAAAATTCACGTGTTTACGTACGAATCTTTCCTTAAGAAAAAACAAGATGTAAGCAAACACGCAATAACCTTAATATTAAACTAATATATTATATTTTAACACAGCACTTAGTTTTGTAACGTTCTTTATAAATCTAATTTAACCACCGTTCTACCTTTTAATTTCCCTTTAAGCATCAAATCTATTTTTTCTTTCAATTCATTTAAAGATATTTCAGTAGAAGTTTCTATTAATTGGTCGTTCATCCATTCATTAGATAGTTTTTCCCATGCTTTTTCTCGATATCCCATTGGATAATTTTGGGAATCTATACCGATTAAGGTTACACCTCTTAAAATGAAAGGAAATACGGTTAAATCTAATTTTGGGGAGGCAACATTCCCGCAACAAGTAACAACGCCCATTGGGAATGTAGATTTAATTATGTTTTCAAGAATCACTCCTCCTACGGTATCTATACCACCAGCATAAATAGGTTTTAAAAGTGGTTTTTTAGCCATGTTCTCAAAATCTTCTCGCATAATAACTTCATCTGCTCCAAGGTTTTTTAAAAATTCAATTTCGGTTTCTTTACCTGTAATTGCAACTGTTTTGTAACCTAATTTTTTTAAAATCGAGAGACTTACAGAACCTACACCTCCAGTAGATCCAGAAACAACGATTGGGCCATCTTCCGGTTTTACAATTTCACTTAATTTTAATACAGACATACCAGCAGTTAATCCTGCTGTACCAATGGTCATGGCTTCTTTCATAGAAAGATTTTCGGGTAGCTTTACCACCCAATCTGCTGGTGCTTTAACGTATTGCGCAAAACCCCCATCTGTATTCATCCCTAAATCATAACTTGTTACAATAACATTATCTGAAACCTTAAACTTAGAAGACTTAGAAGAAACAACGATTCCAACAGCATCAATACCCGGTGTATGAGGATAATTTCTAGTAACACCTTTATTTCCCGAAGCAGACAAAGCATCCTTATAGTTTAAAGAGCTGTAGTGTACTTTTATTAGTAATTCACCTTCGGATAAATCTGTAAAAGGCATCTCTTTGATAGAAGAAGTATAGTTACCATCATTTTCTTCTATTCTAAAAGCTTTGTATGTTGATTGCGTATTCATAGTTGTTATTTTATATGTTTTACTTATTTTTACATCAAATTTCGTTAAAAATACACTGATATACAAGAGCTTACAATTCATACATATACGAACATTTTGTGCCGTTTTGTCTGTTTATAAAGCTTAAAAGCATTAAAAAAAATGAAAAAAAGTTATTGCCCAATAGATACTTTTATAAATACGATTAAAGGAAAAAGAAAGGGCACTATTATTTTGCATCTTTTTCAAGGAGATAAGAGATATGGTGAATTGGTAAGATTAATGCCAGATATTAGTGAACGTATGATTACCAAACAGCTAAAAGAATTAGAAATCGATGGATTGATTAATAGAACCGCATTTCCTGAAGTTCCACCAAGGGTTGAATATAGTTTAACAAAATTAGGTAATGAGATTCATCCCGTTTTGAAAGGCATGTTTAAAGGTGGCGTACTTTTTGAAAAAAGTATTGATACTCTTTAATATTATTTTTTTGCTATTTTTTTGCTTGGATTGATTTCTTTAATCATAAAATATGGCAATAAATTAAAATTAATCATCCTTGATAATTACTGCCAATCTACTTTCTCAATTCTAAAAACATTCACTTTATTCCTGCCATATTCTGTTACTTTATCAACACACATTCCGTTTTTAATAGCCACTTTTTCAGATGGCGTATTGGTAAGACTTATAATTGAGATTATTGAATTTGATAAATTATTTTCAAAAGCAAAATCTCTACATTTTTTAGCAGCTTCACTAGCGAAACCATTATTCCAAAATTCAGGTAAGATTGAATATCCTATCTCTAACTCAGATATTGCATCAACATTTTGAACTAAAAGCCCACAATGTCCAATTAATCTCCCTGATGTTTTTTCAATCAGGACATTCATTCCTCCTAAATTATTTTTGTAACGATAAAATTGTTTTTCATACCACTTTTCACACTCAATCTCTGGGCTGTCTAACTCAGAAACCCAATGCAAAGAACTATTTGGGTTTTTATAAAATTCCAACCAATCGTTAAAATCAGATTTTTCTATTTTCCTGAATAAAAGGCGTTCGGTTTCTTGATTATTAAGCAAGTATTTCATTCGTTAATCACCTTCAATTCTTCATATAAAAACTATTCTCATTATACCATTTCTCCTAAAATTGAAATGACAAAACATATCATTTCAATAAAAATCTACAACACGTTATCAATAATCTCTTGAACTACTTCAGGGTTTAATAACGTACTTGTATCTCCTAAATTACTGGTATCGTTGCTGGCTATTTTACGTAAAATACGTCGCATAATTTTACCCGAACGTGTTTTAGGTAATCCAACGGTAAACTGAATTTTATCTAATTTCGCGATTGGCCCGATAGACTCGGTAATCATTTGGTTTATCTCTTTCCTTAGGTTATTTTGATCTCTAGTTTCTCCAAAATCTTTTAAAATTACGTAACCATAAAGCGCGTTTCCTTTAACATCATGTGGAAATCCAACAATAGCAGACTCCGCTACTGCTGGGTGTTCGTTTACAGCATCCTCAATTGGAGCTGTTCCTAGATTATGGCCAGAAACAATAATAACATCATCTACTCTACCGGTAATTCTGTAATAACCAACCTCATCACGCAAAGCACCATCACCTGTAAAATATTTATTTTCGTAAGCTGAAAAATAAGTATCTTTATAACGCTGGTGGTTTCCCCAAATGGTTCGAGCCATACTTGGCCATGGGAATTTTATACACAAACGCCCATCTACTTGATTTCCTTTTAACTCCTCACCTTGCTCATCCATTAAAACCGGCTGAATCCCGATAAATGGTAACGTCGCATAAGTTGGTTTTGTTGGTGTTACAAACGGAATTGGGCTAATCATAATCCCACCCGTTTCGGTTTGCCACCAGGTATCAACAATTGGACTTTTCCTTTTCCCAACGTTATCGTTATACCAGTGCCAAGCTTCTTCATTTATTGGTTCTCCAACAGAGCCCAACACTTTTAAGGATGATAAATTGTATTTTTCAACCAATTCTGGCCCCTGTTTTGCCAAAGCTCTAATAGCCGTTGGCGCGGTATAAAATTGATTCACTTTATGCTTTTCTATAATTTCCCAAAAGCGTCCAAAATCTGGATAACTCGGTACCCCTTCAAACATAACCGTTGTTGCCCCATTTATTAATGGACCATAAACAATATAGCTATGGCCGGTAATCCATCCAATATCGGCAGTACACCAAAAAACATCAGTTTCTTTATATTGAAATATATTTTTAAATGTATATGCTGTATAAACCATGTATCCGGCTGTAGTATGCACCATACCTTTCGGTCTTCCTGTAGAACCTGATGTGTATAAAATAAATAACGGATCTTCAGCATTCATAATTTCGGCTTTACAATCTGCCGATGCTGCATCCAAAAGTGGTTGTAACCATTGATCGCGACCTGCTTCCATATGAATATCCGTATTGATACGTTTTGCAACCAATACATCTTTTACACCAGGGCAACTCTCTAAAGCTTCATCTAC
Organism: Algibacter sp. L1A34; assembly: GCF_009796805.1. Lineage (NCBI taxonomy): Bacteria > Pseudomonadati > Bacteroidota > Flavobacteriia > Flavobacteriales > Flavobacteriaceae > Algibacter > Algibacter sp. L1A34. The sequence goes on from NZ_CP047029.1 coordinate 474,283, forward strand.
AATACCTTTTAAATCGATGCTTTTAGAGCCACGGTAAGAACCATCGCTAGTAATAACTATTTTACAATCGGAATCATTAATTCTAGTAGATAATGCTGTAGATGAAAACCCTGCGAATACCACAGAGTGAATTGCCCCTATTCTAGCACAAGCTAAAGTAGAAATGGCTAATTCGGGAATCATTGGCAAATAAATACAAACCCGATCACCTTTTTTTACGCCTTGATTTTTTAAAACATTAGCAAACCGATTAACACGGTCATGTAATTGATTATACGTAATATGCTCAGCAGGATCTTTTGGATTGTTTGGTTCAAATAAAATGGCTGTTTTATCGCCACGTGTTGGCAAATGACGATCAATACAGTTTTCTGTAATATTTAATTCTGCTCCTTCAAACCATTTTACTTCGGGTTTAGAGAAATCCCAACTAAGTACTTTATCCCATTTTTTTTGCCACATAAAATGTTCTTCAGCGATTTCTTCCCAAAAATTTTCTGGCTCGCGAACCGATTTTCTATAGACTTGATAATATTCTTCTAAATGTTTAATGTGATAATTACTCATGGTTGGTTTGTTGTTTAGTGTTAATGAAATTAAAAAGATACAGCTTTAGACAGTAAGGATAGTTACCAAGGCAACCTGTCAAAATCTATTCAATTATTATTGGAATTAATAGTTATTTAATTTCATTTTCTAATTTAATAAATTAATATGAAAACACTTCCTTTTTTACATTTTGTTAACAGAAATTATGCGCAAATTTCTTCGCATATAGATCTCTAACTTTTTGGAAGGTTTAAAATTTTAGATTCTTCAGCTGTTAATAGTCGAGACTGAATTAAAAACCGAAGTCCCAATGGAATTTCTAAAGAGAAACTTGCACCGCGTCCTTTAGTAACATCAACTGTTAAATGCGTGTGCTTCCAATATTCAAATTGATCCTGATTCATATAAAAATTCACACCTTCTAATGTGCCCAATAAAATATCGCTTTCATCCAAATACATATCGCCTTTTTCAAAAATCATTGGTGCAGATCCATCGCAGCACCCACCACTTTGATGAAAAATAAGATCGCCATATTTAGCCTTCAACTCATTCACAACAACGGCCGCTTCTTTTGTAATAGCTATTCGTTCCATAATTTTAAATTTATAAAAAAGGTTGAACACTGCATGGTTCAACCTTTTAAATCACTATTAATTAATCTCTATCTAATTCTAAAAAAACCCTAACTTATTTTTATCATAAGAAATCAACATATTTTTAGTCTGGCGGTAATAATTCATCATCATTACATGATTTTCTCGTCCGAAACCAGATTTTTTATAACCTCCAAAAGGTGCATGCGCAGGATAAGCATGATAACAATTCACCCAAACACGTCCCGCTTTTATAGCTCTCGGAATTTGATATAATTGATGTGCATCGCGCGTCCAAACTCCTGCACCTAAACCATAAAGCGTATCGTTTGCAATTTCCAATGCTTCGGCTTCATCTTTAAATTTTGTAACACAAGCTACCGGACCAAATATTTCTTCCTGAAAGACTCGCATTTTATTATGGCCTTCTAAAATAGTTGGTTGAATGTAAAATCCGTTTGCCAGATCGCCACTTAATTTATTAGCAGCACCACCAGTTAATACTTTAGCGCCTTCTTCTACCCCTATTTTTAAATAGGCCTGTATTTTCTCGTATTGATCGTTAGATGCCTGCGCACCAACCATGGTATTTACATTGTAAGGATTATCTTGAATAATAGCATTTGTTCTCGCAATTACGCGTTCCATAAAAGCATCATAAATATCTTCTTGTACTAAAATTCTCGATGGACAGGTACACACTTCACCTCCATTAAAAGCGAATAAAACAGCACCTTCAATGGCTTTATCTAAAAAAGCATCATCTTCATCCATAACAGAATTAAAGAAAACATTTGGTGATTTCCCACCTAATTCCATAGTAACCGGATTTAAGTTTTTAGACGCATATTGCATAATTAATTGTCCTGTTGTGGTTTCTCCTGTAAAAGCTACTTTATCAACTTTAGGACTTGAAGCCAATGGTTTACCCGCTTCTGGCCCAAACCCATGCACAACATTAAATACTCCTGGAGGAAATACATTAGCAATTTTTTCCATAAGTAAAGTCGCTGAAGAAGGTGTTTGTTCTGCTGGTTTTAAAACCACACAATTACCTGTTGCTAAAGCTGGTGGTACTTTCCACGATAACATTAATAAAGGAAAATTCCAAGGAATAATCTGTCCAACCACACCTAATGGTTCTTTAATATTCATAGATAAGGTATTTGCGTCTAATTCTGTAGCACTACCCTCTTCGGCACGAATACATGCTGCAAAATACCGCCAATGATCTGCCGCTAGTGGTATATCGGCATTTAAAGTTTCTCGTATTGGCTTCCCATTATCGCAGGTTTCTACTAAGGCAAATTCCTCAAGGTTTTCCTCAATAATATCGGCTACTTTATTTAGCAATGCAGCACGTTCGGCAGCCGGTGTGTTGCCCCAAGACTCTTTTGCTGCATTGGCAGCATCTAGAGCCAAATCCACATCTTCTTTTTGCGATCGCGGATATTTCGCAATTAAACTATTATCAATAGGTGATGTATTATCAAAATACTGACCGCCAATTGGTGCGACAAATTCCCCATTAATAAAATTAGAATAGGACGTCTTAAATTTTGGTTTAGAATAACTCATTTGTTCTTGTCTCTTTTAGTTGGTTTAACTTTTATTAATTCAATCCACAATAATTAACATGAATTCGCTATATTTTAACATATTCATATATTTATTATTAATAAATTGCTTAATATTTAGTTTTGATAAAACTATATTATCAAATCGGTAATGAGTTGAACATAGTTATCGAATTATTGAACATATCTATTATATCACCCTTAGCGCAAATTTTTTATTTGTATTATTGATTATGAACCAATTACTAAACCATCATAGAAGCATTAGAAAACTCACCACTTTGGTTGAAAACAGAACAACGTACAATGCCGAGTATGCCGAATTAAATATTTATGAAACACACGCTTACGCGGAAAAAGTAGCACTTAAATTCGATTTTCCTATAATTGCAAGTATGCTTACAGGTAAAAAAGTGATGCATATTAATGGGTTAGAATCTTTCGATTTTTTCCCAGGTGAATCTGTTGTAATGCCAACCAATAAAGAAATGATTATCGATTTCCCGTTAGCAAGCCTAGACAGCCCAACACAATGTTTAGCTCTAGGAATAGATGGTAGTAAAATAGACGAAGTAGTTCAGAAATTTAATCACCATGTGACAATTGAGAATGAAAACAATACATGGCAACTAGACGAAAGCGCATCGCATCTTATTAATAATACCGATGTTAACCACCTTGTAAAACGCCTCGTTTACACCTTTACCAACAATAACACCTCTAAAGATGTTCTACTCGATTTAATGATACAAGAACTCGTGGTGCGTTTACTACAAACCAAAGCCAAAGCTTTTATATTAAACGATACCGAATCCATTTTTAACGATACTCGTATTGGTATGGTTATTAAATTCATTAAAAAAAACTTGACCAATAAGGATATTAGTGTCGATTTATTAGCGAAAAAGGCTTGCATGAGCACCTCTCATTTTCATAAGAAATTTAAAAATACACTTGGCATTTCTCCGATTGATTATATAAATTCTGAAAAAATAAAGTTCTCTAAAAAACTAATTAAGGAATCGAAAGATTTCCGAATGTCCGAAGTTGCCTTTAAATCCGGATTTAATAACACTAGTTATTTTAACCGACAATTTAAAAAAGTAGAACTCATAACACCTCAACAATTTAAGGCTTCACTTAGCAAATAACAGTTTTAATGTTACTTTAGAATAATAAAGTTTTTGAAGTCAATTATAGAATTTTTGCGGAACTCTGATAAACAAGTTGGCTACCATACTAAAAATAGCATATCAAATAATTCGTAGTTTATTTCTTAACCATGAATTCTTGCAACTATTATAAATAGTCGAAATATTAGAAAATACAGGAACTTAGTATGGCGTATTGGGAAGTAGTTACTTCATTAAGTTGTTTATTCTTTTCTCTCCAAAACAGACTAACTTACTGATATTTACACAGGTATGTTTTAAGTTCTAAGCTTATTTTTATAAAGTTTAAAAAAAATGACTTAAATTTAATAAAATCATGAATTATGGTACATAATAAAATAATGAAGTCTGTTATTGGGGTTTCTATTTTTGAAATAATCATTATAAGTATTTGGTTCTATGAAACAAAACCTCAATTAAGCACTGCTTTAGGACTTTTAGAAATTGTATTAGTATTGTTCGGGATTAATGTTATTCTAGGATTAATATTATACGTTCTAAAAAAAAGAATATCACTATTGCTTTTCGCTAATGCAATAATTTGTCCTTTAATTTTTTATGCAGTATGGATTATGTGGTTTACCTATTGGGCTAAATAATTAAAATTCTTTACCAGCAATTGCTGTAAATTAGCTTCAGCGGGCTAAAGAATATATATCACAAATGAAAAAAGAATTCATAATAAAAAAAACACCTCTTCTTAAAATTGTATTGAACAAAATGGACTTTGAAATTATTAACCACCAATACAAAGAGGAAAATGGCGTTTTTTTATATTCAAAGTTATATGATATTGGTTTCAAAGAAAAAAGCACAAATCATTTAGAAACCTTATTTGTATTCTTTTTTAGTTTAATACTACCCGGAGCAACAAGCAAAATAATGAAAACAAAGGAAAGAATAAGAATGAATTATGACGGAAAGGAAAAACACTTTATTCTATTTGATTTTGATAAGCATGTTGTATTGGAAGTTATTACTGAAATTAAAAAACGGATAAACTAACCATAGCAGAAAACCCCAACAACTTCAAATAAAAACCCGCTAGCAATTACTCGCGTTAGGGATTGAACGGTTTGTTTGAAATCCTTTTTGTTTTTCCTTTAAAACAAAAAGATTGAGTAGTGAAAGCCCGACCATTGCCAAGCCCTAAAAGCTTGGCAATGGTAACGCCCAAATTATTTTTAATACGCACCTTCCTCTGCTCTGCTTGGCATTCTACTATTTTCTACTAAGCCTTTAGCGCTTTGAGAAGCTTATAGGATTGATTATAAATATACGATTAAGCTTGTGGAGGAAATAACTAAATTTGTTTACCCTGAAGCACCAAAAGATGCACAAGAACTAAGTGTCGATTTTCACGAACACCTATTATATAGTAACCTTATAAAAGAGATTATACTTAAAACTAAAGGTCGACTTGATGTGCAAATTTTAAGGAAACTTAAGTAGTATAAAAAACAATTAATTTTATAGTTTCTTTCCATAAAAACACTTTTAAACCACATAACAAATTGATAACCAGCATACCGTTTATCGATTTTTTTGGTTAATTAACGATATTTAACAAGATAATTATATATTTGCGTAAGAATTTTAAAAAAATATTATGATTTTTAAATCTACTCAAAGAAAAACTTATGCCTCTTTCGCGAATATATTTTTGCTTTTTTTATTTTTAATTAGCTTATCTGTACAATCCCAAAATTGGGAGACAGTTACTAGTCTTTCAGGAATTGATGCCGATGAAACACACCGCAATCTATTTTTTCTAAACGCAAATACTGGATGGATTGCTAGAAATGATGGTGCTATTTTAAAAACTATAGACGGTGGAACTACTTGGTCTGTACAAGCGACAAACACTCGTGTTGCAGATATTTATTTCATTTCAGAAACAAAAGGTTGGGCTGCTGGAGACCTAAACGTATATTACACTACTAATGGTGGTGATACCTGGACAAAGGTTCAAGCTGGTAGTACCATAGGGTCAGAATCTATTTATTCCGTTTATTTTATTTCAGAAACACATGGCTGGGCTAGTGGGCTTAACTATATTTATCGTACAACGGATGGCGGGTTAACTTGGTTAAAAGTTTTGCCTTCAGGATTTTCTTTCAACGATATATATTTTACCTCAGAAACAGTTGGTTACGCTGTAGGCAGTGGAAATAAAATATTAAAAACAATTGATGCCGGTGTAACTTGGGTAGAGCAAAATGCAGGAACGCTTTATACAACCCATAATGCTATCCATTTTACGGATGCAAATACGGCTTTCGTATGTGGAAAATATGGTATTATAAAAAAATCTATCGATGCTGGAGCCACATGGACAAGCATAATAAGTCAAGATTATGGTTCTCCAAGCTTAAATGACATCTTTTTTATAGATGCTAATAACGGTTGGGTTGTTGGAAATGAACGAACCATTAAACACACATCTGACGGAGGTTTAACATGGACAGATGAAAACACCTTACAATCCGATCAATATAAGTCTTTTAGATCTGTATTTTTCACTGGAGCAACAACTGGTTTTGCTCTAGCCTATGATGATTTACAAACCTATAGTATAGCATTACCACCAATTATAAGTGGCTTTTCTCCAACAACTGCTACATATGGAGATACTATGGTTATAACGGGAGAGCACTTTAATGGAACAAAAAATATTACTTTAGGAGGAGTAGATGTGCAAAGCTTTACAGTAGATTCTCCTACCCAAATAACATTAACCGTTGGTCCTGGCTTATCAGGAAATCTTGCTGTTACAAATTTTGGAGGAACGATTACATCTGGTGGTTTTAATTATATTAATCAATCGCCAAATATGGTGGATATTGATGATGTAAGTTATTGTCAGTCTTTTACAAGTTACTCTGTACCTATTTCTGTGAGTGATATTGAATCACTTCCTGCTAATTTAACGGTAACCGCAACTTCTAACAATGAAACCATTGTTACCAATGCCAATATTTTGGTAACTGGAAGTACAGAAACTAAAGTTTTAAATATTACGCCAGAAACGGGCACTTCGGGTATTGTTACAATTACTGTTACTGTTGAAGACGAAGGAAATGATACAGCTCAAAAAACGTTTGAATTAACTGTTGGAGGTGATATTTCAAAACCAGTGGCTTTAACGCAAAATATTAGTGTTTCTCTAGATGTTACTGGTAATGCTAGTATTACGCCAGAAGATATTGATTTTGGATCAAGTGATAACTGTTCTTCTAGTGCAGGAAGTACTCCCCCTATTTACTTATCTGGAGGACAAACCAATAAACTATGGTCATTTATACCAGGTATTGATATAACACCACAAGAAATTGCTGTAGATTGGTCTGTAGTCGGTGATTATGGAGGTAGTAACTATTTTGGAAATTATGGTGCTTTAGAAATAAATGAATTAACTAACGAATTATTTGTTGCAGGTGGTAGCTATGATAAAAATTATGTTATGAAAGCCCCAATAAACGGCAATAGCCCAATGAATCATTATACTGGACAATTTTCTTATGGCACTACCATTGATTTTGAAATAGAAAACACAACACAAACAGTTTACACAGCTACAACTGATGGTATTTTTTCTGAAGCTATCGGAAGTGGAAATCCAACGCTTTTAATAGCAGGTGATATTAAAGGAATTACTTTAGATACCACAAATAACACATTATACTTTGTAACTACAGCAGGTATTAGTAAAGTTCAAACAGATGGCACATCACTTTCCGAGAACTTCCTAACGGTAGATAATCCAGCACTAATAACAATGGATACAGTAACAGGTCGTTTATTTTGGATTGAAAAAGATTTAAATGCGGTTTATACTGCTTTAGCAGATGGGACTGAAACACCTTATGCGCTTTATACAAACACAAGTATTACAGGTATACCTTATGCTATAGATTTTGCTCCAAAATCGAATGAAATTTATTATTCTATAACAGGTGGTTCTTATTATAATCTTCAAGATTATATTTTGAAAGCTCCTGCTGATGGAACTGGAGTACCGGAAACCGTTATCTCTGGAGATCTAGGGGGAACAACTGGTATTGCTACGGGTAAGAATTACACGCCAAGACCAGATTTACAATTAAGTTTAGACATAACAACTTTTACATGTTCCGATGTAGGAGAAAATAGAACAGTTACCTTAACTGTTAAAGATGACTCTGATAACGAAAGTACTAAAACAGCACTCGTAACTGTTACCGATACTAATAATTACTGTGGTACTTTAAGTCTGTCTCAACATGAAAATGATAACAAGTTTGTATTGTACCCTAACCCCACAGATCATGTGTTACACATTAAAAACAACTTAAATACGGAAATAAATAGTATAAATATTTACGATTTAAACGGAAGAATGGTAATCAATGAGTCTGTAAATAAATCACAAGAATCCGTGCAAATCAATACCACAAACTTACAAGCTTCAATATATATCATTAAGATTAAAACATCTACAAGTGTTGTTGTAAAACGCTTTACAAAACAATAAGCATTACTCCCATTAATAGCGCATATAGGTTAAAAACAAATATTTTTAGTATGTGTGTGCTATTTTATTACAATAACAATTTGTTCTCCGAAATTTTAAAAACATGAAATTTTATTTTTTTTGTTTCTTACTGTGTTTTAATTTAAATCTTGGATTTAGCCAAAATACGGTTGGAACCATTATTAATTCCTCCGAAGCTTTTGAAGGTTACACCTTATTTTCTTTTGGAAAAAAAACCTATTTAATTGATAATTGTGGGCAACGCATTAATGAATGGACAAGTGAATATATTTCAATAGGAGTTGTTTATTTATTAGAAGATGGATCATTACTACGTTCAGCAACCCTAAATAACTCAACTATTTTCTTTGGAGGTGTTACGGGTCGAATTGAAAAATTTGATTGGGACGGCAATCTAGTTTGGAGTTTTGAATATTCGGACAACAATAAACGTTTGCATCATGATTTTTGCCCTTTACCCAATGGTAACATTCTAGCTTTGGCTGTTACAAAACTATCTAACCAACAAGCCATAGATTTAGGCCGCAACCCCAATACAATAGTAGCTAACCTATATAATGAGCAAATTATTGAAATAGAGCCCATAGGAACTAATATGGCTAACATTGTGTGGCAATGGAACATAAAGGACCACCTAATTCAAGATTTTGATAACACAAAACCTGATTTTGGTATTGTTTCGGAGCATTCCGAAAAACTCAATATTAATTATTTAAACGAAAACCCACCAATTGCCAATTGGTTGCATTATAACTCTATTCAATATAACGAAAACCTAAAACAAATTATATTAAGCTCGCGTTTAATGAGCGAAATATATATTATTGAACATACTCAAAGTACAGCAATAGCAGCATCCAATACAGGTGGTATTTACAATAAAGGTGGTGATTTCTTATATCGTTGGGGCAATCCTGAAGCGTACAATAAGGGAGATATAACCTCACAGAAATTATTTGGCCAGCACTTTCCACATTGGATTCCAGAAGGACTTCCGCAAGCAGGAAAACTAATGATTTTTAATAATGGAAGTGATCGATCTCCAAATTTTTCAGAAGTATTTATCATAACGCCTCCTATCAATGAAAGTGGTTTATATCCTTTACAAAGCGATGAAACCTTCGGGCCAAAACAACCCGATTACATTTACCATAATGAAGCCATACCACAAAGTTTCTATTCCGCTATTGTATCTGGTTCTCAAATGTTACCCAATGGGAATATTTTAATTTGTGATGGAGATTCTGGTCGCATTTTTGAAATTAATAATGAAAAAAACATAGTTTGGGACTATGTAAACCCTGTTATAAATACAGGTGTTCTTTCACAAGGCGATATACCAAATGGGAATTTAGTTTTCCGAGCTACAAAATACGCCATGGATTATGCTGCTTTTAACAATCGTAACCTAACACCTTACTTGCCAATTGAAACAAACCCAAATTTGTCGGGTTGCGAATCATTATCTATTAAATTGACAACTAAAGTCGAATTTAAGATTTACCCAATACCAACCAAACAACTCTTAACCATAAAGAGCAATAAACCTATTGACCGTATTATGTTTTATGATACTTTTGGAACTCTTTTAAAAACCCTGTCCATTAAAAAATTGGAAACACAAATTGATGTTTCTTCTTTTTCGTCAGGATTGTACATAATGACATTAAAAATTGATGAGGAAAATTTCAGAAAAAAAATTATTAAGGCATAAAATTAAACCTACTAAACCCACCATTCTTAAAAGGTTTTCAGGTGAGTTTATCTCGATATAAAATAATATAAGCACCGGCGTTAGGGGTTGCTACGGCATCCTTTTTTTAAACTTGAGCACAATAATTATTATGAAACTAAAAATTGATAGACTACTTATCGCTCCTTAAAAGAATTGTTTAAAAAGATATAACGAAAAGCACTCTCCATTTTTTAATAGGGTAACGTCCAAATTATTTTTAATACATAAATTCTCCTACTTTGTTCAGTATGTATTTGATGCTTTAAGAAGGCTGATACTATGCCGCTGCCTAAATGAAATCATATTATAAATCCAGTTACATCCTAATAGATATAAATAGTAAATGTAATGCCTACTAAAAAATACAAGTATAGTTTTGAATACCTAAGCCTTTGAGAAAAACACTATGCATGGCATGTTCGTTATATCGCGTTTATTAATTAAACGGACATAAACAAAAACAACATACATAAAGACTTGTTGAGCAAACCAAAACCGAGTTTTAAACCGCCAAATTCGACGATTTTTTACGCATCTTAAAAAAGAATTCCTGCGCCAAAAGAAACGTTAAACCATAAATAGTAGCAGAACTACATATTTAATGTTATCGCGCTAATAAGCTTTCGCTCGGTCTCTGTCTGTCATGGTGTAGTTTAGCTTAGTTGATAAAGCGGGCTGCTAAAATCTGCATAGAAAACAGAACAATAACAGTTGGTATTCGTAAATTTACATTAAATAATTAGATTATTTTAATAAATGTTTTAAAAAAATTAATTATTCACTATTTTAACTACATATTTTTGAGTTTTTCTCAAAAATGGATGTAATATTTTAAGCTTTCAGCTTTTTAAAATAGGTTTTTGCTTCCTTCAAAACCTTAGGTGCAAGAATTATGGTACTTAACATAGTTGGAATAGCCATGAGTGCAAATACGCCATCGATTAAATTAAGCATTACGCTAAAAGGTGTGGTTACTGCCAATACAATGCTTAAAATATAGATATAGTTATAATAATGCTTTTTATCTGCTCCTATTAAAAAAGACAGACATTTTGTACCATAATATGAATATGAAAACAATGAGGATATGCTAAAAATGGCAACGCATACCATTAATAAATATTTACCGTAAACAGGCATGGTATGGTTAAAGGCCGAGGCCGTTAAACTTACTCCATTATCTGCCGTAGTTTGCCAAACGCCTGTTACCAAAATAGCTAATGCGGTTAAGGTGCAAACTATTAATGTATCTATGGCTGGACCAAGCATAGCAACCAATCCTTCTCGAATAGGTTCAGATGTTTTTGTTGCGCCATGTGCCATGGGTGCTGTTCCTATTCCCGCTTCGTTTGAAAAGGCTCCACGACGAATTCCTAACAAAATTAACGCACCTACAACACCTCCGAAAAAGGGTTCACCTTTATAATTATTTGCTGTAAAGGCATCGGTGAAAATCATGATAAAATATTTTGGAACCACTTGATAGTTTGAAATTAAAACAATTAGTACCAAAACGAAATATAGAATAACCATAGACGGCACAAGCTTAGACGCCGCATTACTTATTCGTTTTAAACCACCAAGAATAATAACAGAGGTTAAACTTACTAAAACTAATGATAAGATGAGGTTTGATTTTAAGCCAACCTCAACACCATTTGGAGTTAATAAAATATCGTTTATTGCTTGTGTTAATTGATTTACGTTTACTACCGGTAACGCACCAATCAATCCGCAAGCACTAAACATTATAGCTAATGGTTTCCACGATTTACCCAATCCTTCGGTTATAAAATACATAGGGCCGCCTTGTAAATCGCCATTAGAATCTTTTCCGCGGAACATAACTGCCAATGATGAGGTAAAGAATTTTGTAGACATGCCGACAATAGCACTTACCCACATCCAAAACATAGCGCCTGGCCCACCGAGTGAAATGGCTGCGGCAACTCCCGCGATATTCCCCATGCCAATGGTAGACGATAACGCTGTGGTTAAGGCTTTAAAATGTGAAATTTCTCCTGGAGCATTGGGATCATCAAACTTCCCGCTTAATACCTGTATGGCATGACCTAAATACCTAAAAGGCAAAAACCTTGATAGTATAAGTAGATATAATCCGCCACCTATTAATAGTAAAACCAAGGGTAAACCCCAAGCGTAATCTGAAAATGTTTTTATAAGTTCTTCCATAGTTTCAAATTAATTATATAAATATATCAATTTACAAACACGACCTTTACATTTTTTAGAAGTATATTTATATTTCAAAACTCATTTTTATTGCAAGCTAACCGAATATATTTTATTGATGCCGTTCGTGCATTTGCCATTTTAATGATGTTGCAAGGGCATTTTATTCATAATTTACTAACTCTAACTTATAGAGATAACAATAACCTCATTTATAATATTTGGGAATATTTTCGTGGTTTTACAGCTCCTACCTTTTTCACTATTTCTGGTCTTGTATTTTCGTATTTGCTATTACGTGCCCATGCGAAAGGCGATGACAAACCAAGAATAAAAAAAGGATTATTTCGTGGTTTATTACTACTAGTTATTGGGTATAGTCTACGATTAGATATTTTTAATTGGCTTAAAGGTGATTTTGATACCCACTTTTTTGCAGTAGATGTTTTACAATGTATTGGCTTAGGTTTAATTACTTTGGCCGGACTACACATTCTTTTTAAGAAATACAATTACCTATTCTCTTTTGTCCTTTTTACTTTAGGATGTATTTGTTTTATTACCGAACCACTTTACAGAAACTTAGAATTAACGAATACACCTCTCTTTTTAGCAAACTATATAACAACAAAAAACGGTTCAATATTTACAATTTTACCATGGATAGGTTACTCGTTTTTTGGTGCTTTTTTATCGACCGTGTTTTTTAGGCACTTACATCGTAAACATTTTAAACTACTTACAATTTCCACCTTTTTTATCACAGGCTACTTCCTTATTTTTCAATCATCTATAGTATTAATAAAACTACACTTATTAACCAATATTGACCTTTTTAAGGAATGTGCTTACTACAATTATTTATTTACCAGACTAGGTGATACTTTAATTCTATTTGGAGTTTTTTATAGCTTAGAACGCTTTCTAAGACAATCTTTGATTACGAGGATAGGCGAAAAAACATTATCTATTTATGTAATTCATTTTATAATACTTTACGGAAGTTTTACAGGATTGGGCCTAAATCGATTTTTAAGAAAATCTCTAGACCCTACGCAAGCCATACTTGGTGCTATTTTATTTATGATAGTGGTTTGCTTTATTGCTTTCTACTACGCTAAAACAAACGCCTTTATTTATAATTTAATCCGAAAACTATCAGGGGAATTCAAAAATTAGTTATGACTTATGATGAATATTTAGCTGATATAATTAGACATGCTTTAAATGATAAACAAATTTATTTTTCTGAACTTAAAATGATGGGAGACTTATGTTTTAAAGTCGACAACAAAATGCTTTGTGCTATTTTTTTAAATAAAACCTATGGAGGTAGCTTAATAATGGCTCGTATTGGCGAAATAGTTTACCTAAACGAATTTAAAAAATCATAATGCTTACCCATGAATTTTACAGGTCGTCCCATGAAAGGTTATATTTATGTTACTCCAGAGGATTTTGACACCGAAGACGGTTTGGAATATTGGCTGCAAGTATGTTTAGATTTTAATCCGTTAGCGAAAGCGAGTAAACCTAAGCGGAAAAACACACTATTATAACAATCAAGGTAATTGGTTATGGAGCGAGGTGTATTTAGTTTTTACATTGAAGATAATTGAAATGCATTTTTAAAATAAAAACTCACTAGTTTAAAACCAATATATTTTATCGGTAGTCTCTCATCCTAAAAGAGAGTTACCCAAAATACTGAAAAAATATTTTATTATTTTTAAAACTCTTAAACAATAATAATAATAAACCCCTTTGTATACAAAGGGGTTTTAAAATTAGTAAACTTTATTTACTAGTATTATTCATCGATTTCAATACTAAATTCACCACTATAGTTAATCTCAACAACTTCGCCATCTTCCAAAGTTAATATACCACTTATAGAATAAGTAGTACCATTTCCAGAAACAATTATATCTCCATCCACAACATCTAAGTAGGAACCATCAAATTCTAGAGAAGAGTCTGAATAGTAAAAATCTGGCAATTCTTCGTCAGAATTGTAATCATAAAATTCAAAAGTACCCGCTACAAAAGATTCAGTACCTATTGAAAACAATTCCGCATAAAATTCAAAAGAAATCTCATCACTAGATGTTCCTTCTAATGTATAATCATAATTATAATAACCTTCTTCCGCACCATAATCAACTATATAAGCTTCTGTTACATCAATCTCATCACCATCATACCCAATAGTGTTAGAAAAACCTGCATTGCCTGAATCATCATCATCTGAAGAACATGAAGCAATTAATAACGAGATAAATAATAGACAACTTAATTTTGTAATTCTTTTCATTCTATATGTTTATTGATTAGTTGCGAATGTATATTATTCTTATTAAAAATTAACATAAAATCTTAAAAATAATGAAGATTATCGGTTTTAAATGCTTTTAATCGGTTTTAATGTTAAAAACAAAAACTACTTTTAAACACCACCCAACTACTATAATTATCTCAAACTTAAAAACTACAAAACCAATATATATTGTTTATTGACAACTGTTAACAAAAAAAAATATGCAATTATAATATTCTTAGGCCTAACCATAAATTAATAATAAAAATTTTAACTATGAAAATTTAAGTAAATTATTTAAGCTAAGTCTATAATTTTTTAAATTTAAAAACATGATAATTGTAAGCTTTTAAATGAAAAGACATACCTAATTTTGCGGTTTAAAACTCACATAAATTAGATATGATGATCACTAGAACCTTTTTACTTCCGCTTATATTTTTAGCATGCGTTTTATCATGTAAAGACGCTAGCAAAACAGAACATACAGAGAAAACAGAAAACGAACACCATTGGAGTTACGCTGGTGAAACATCACCAGAACATTGGATTGAGATTGAAAAAAATTCAGATTGCGATGGCAAGTACCAGTCACCAATAAATATTATTAATAAAGACGCAGATTCAATAGCCAGAAAAGATGATTTAAAGATATTATATACGCCTACAACAAATATTAGTAAAGTAACAAACAATGGACACTCTATTCAGTTTGATTTTGAAGCAGGCGATTCTATAAACTACAAAAATGAAAACTACTACTTAAAGCAAATTCATTTTCATGAACCATCAGAACACAAAATAAACGGTGTTATTTACCCTATAGAAATACACCTAGTGCATGTTAGCAAATCTGGAAATATTACTGTTTTGGGTATTATGGGAGAAGAAGGCAGCAAAAGCCAATTATTCGAATTCTTTGAAAGTTTTTTACCTATTGAAAATGGAACAACAAAAACCATTCAACAAAAAATAGATTTATCTAGTTTATTTTTGGAAGATAAGAACTATTACTCTTACGGTGGATCATTAACTACTCCTCCTTGCTCTGAAGGTGTAAATTGGCTAGTTTTTAAACAACCTATTATTCTATCTGTTGAAGAAGTTTTAAAACTAAGAAACAATATGCCAACTAACAATTACAGAAACGAACAGCCGTTGAATGACCGTGAAATTAAATTGAATTATTAATCTTAATTTTTAAAACAGATGAAATATAAAGCAGTAATTTTCGATTTAGATGGAACGCTAGTTAACTCCATTGAAGATATTTCAGACGCCATGAATAGTGTGCTTCAAAACCATAATTACCCAACTCATAGCTATAAAGCATATGGAAATTTTATTGGTAGTGGCATCCGTAATTTGGTTCAAAAAGCACTACCTCCCACTCATAATAATGAAGAGCAAGTTACCACTTGTTTTGATGCTATGATGAACGTTTATCGTAATCAATGTATACATAAAACAAAGCCTTACGATGGCATTATCGAACTCCTTGACACCTTAAAATCGCGCCAATTAAAACTTGGTGTATTTTCAAATAAGGCCGATGAATTTACAAAAAAAGTAACCTTAGCTTTATTGCCAAATTATTTTGATTCTATAGATGGTTTGACTATTGAATCTCACAAAAAACCAAACCCAATAAAAGCTATTCAAATAAGTAGAAATTTAGGAATAAAACCAGAAGACATCATTTTTGTTGGCGATTCTGGTATAGATATGCAAACCGCAAATAATGCTAATATGTATGCTGTTGGTGTGTCTTGGGGTTTTAAACCGAAAGAAGAATTAATTGCTGATGGAGCGAAATTAGTATTAAATAATCCTTTGGAATTGATCGATGTTTTGTGATTTTAAAATTTCAACTAAGTTTATAAAATAATACAAGTCGTTATAATAATTCAAATTATCTCAAAATCAAAAGCCTTCATACAATAACAAAATTTAGCTACTTTTAGGAACACAACCATGATAATCCAAAAACAATAAAATTCAGAAAAACTAACATGAATACTAACAAGCAAACCACACACCTTCTAGCTTCAAAAAAATTAATAGGTTCCGTTGTGTCCATTGGAAACAATTGCGCGACTGTTAAACTAACTATTACAAAAGAAATGATTGTTGATACTTACAATCTTTCTCACGGTGGTTTTGTTTTTGGATTAGCAGATTACGCAGCTATGGTAGCCATAAACAAACCTACTGTAGTTTTAGGTAAAGCAACAACAAAATTTTTAAAACCAGTTATTTTAAACGACGAAGTAACAGCTGTTGCAACAATTAGCGGAAATTTGAATGAAAAAAAAGTAATTGTATTCGCCGTTGTAAAAAACCAAAAAAATGAAATCGTTTTTGAAGGTGAATTCGTTTGTTTTGTTTTAGAAAAACACATTCTAGAAGACTAACATATACTTAACTGTTATAGATAAAAGTTTTAATAAATAGTACTGAAAAGTATTTGAACGAGTAAAAAACATGATAAAACTAAAAAAGGTTTCAGAAATCCCTGAAACCTTTTTTATGATGTTTATTCTTAAATTATTATAAACACACTCTTAAATAAATCAATTATTTACATTCAAAACTTTATGTAGTCGCCCATCATTTTTGTCGTAATTCGATTTAGTATTTGTTTTTTGTACCTTTTAGCATAACCACATCAAAAACCGATAAACAATTTCTTCTGTATAATCAAAAACTGTACACTCTAAATAACAATAACAACTTAAAATAAGACTAAGTTACCCTTACAGGACTTCTTTTCTTCTAATATTAATTCGCATAGTGCCTTCAATAGGCTTATCCGAAACTAAAATTAAATATCCACCACCACCTGCTCCAGCTAATTTCCATGCGAGTGCTTTATCTTTATATTTAGCTATTTCTGCATTAATTCTATCATTAACCATTTCAGGAAACATCTTGGTTTGTGCATTAAACGATTTTGAAAACCCTTCTGCAAATTTCCCCAAATCCTGATTTTGAATAGCCTCCCAAACATCATCAGCTGCATTTGCAAGCTCCTTTACGTTATCTTCATTGATATGTGTATCCTTTAAAAGATCTAGTCCTTGTTCCCTTGGCCATAATAATCTCATATAAATATGCTCTTCTAACCAAGCAAGCGTAGACTCTGAATGTACAGATTCGAAATCAACAGGCCAATATGCGTTGTCATATTTATGTCTAACCAAGCCAGGCATACAAATACCGATAGCATCTTGCGCACCAGAAATCATAGTAGATCCAGGCGTATTTTCAAATTTAAAAAGAATTTCTGCCAGCTTTTCTGGTTTTTCCATTGGCAAATAATACGGCCATATTTTTTTTGCTGCATTTCGAGTAGAAGTAGACATTCCACATCTTTCATTATACTCAATTACGGGTTCTAATGATAATGTTATAGCCCAACCTGAACCATATTTTGAAACATAAGGTTGATCAATCCAAGTTCCTGCTAAATCGATTCTATATGGCAATGTACAATTACCAGCAGATCGTATAGCCGTAGTTGAACGCTCTGGTAATCCTGCATCTGGTATTCTTTCTAGTAACTTTAATTCTATACCTAAACTTGCACACAATTCTTGTTTCTCTGGAGAAAACCCATCTTCATTTACAATAAAATAATCTGGTTTTAAATTAACAAGATCTTCTTTAAAATCTAAAATACCAGACCCCGTATTCACAAAGGCTTCTTTTACATATCTAATAGCGTTAATGGTATAGATTCTTTCTTGCTCAGAGTTTATAGTTTGACGCCCTTTCAATTCTGATACAGTTGCATCAGATCCGATTCCAACATATAAATCACCATAGGTTGCGGCTTCTTTAAAAAATGCAATATGTCCGCTATGCAACATATCAAAACAACCTGATACAAAAACCTTTTTACTCATTATAATATAATTTTAAAATTAATTTAAGATGAAATTCTTTATCCATCATTTATAAAAACACTAAACCACAAAATAAATTAAGTGCTTAGAACTAGAAATATACACTTTCTACTTCAAATATGCTAAAACATTGTTTTCAATACGCTCTTGAATGTTAGAAACATCAGCTTTCACAAAAGTTTTACCTGTAATATTTTCATAAAGCTCGATATAACGATCGGATACCGATTGAATATATTCATCGCTCATAAAAGGAACCGTTTGCCCTTCTAAACCTTGAAAATCGTTGGCGATTAACCACTGGCGCACAAACTCTTTAGAAAGTTGCTTTTGCGCTTCTCCTTTATTTTGGCGTTCTTGGTAGCCATCGGCATAAAAATAACGTGAAGAATCTGGCGTGTGTATTTCATCAATCAACACAATTTTCCCGTCTTTTGTTTTCCCGAATTCATATTTAGTATCTACCAAAATTAATCCACGTGAAGCAGCTATTTCTGTTCCTCTTTGAAATAATTTTCGAGTATAATCTTCTAAAACCACATAATCTTCCTCAGAAACAATACCACGCTTTAAAATATTTTCACGAGAAATATCTTCATCATGATCACCCATTTCAGCTTTTGTTGCTGGGGTAATTATTGGGTTTGGAAACTTATCATTTTCCTTCATCCCTTCTGGCATTGCAACGCCACAAAGTATGCGTTTGCCCGCTTTATACTCACGTGCTGCATGACCAGACATGTAACCACGAATTACCATTTCTACTTTAAAAGGTTCGCATAAATGCCCTACCGCTACATTTGGATCGGGTGTTGCGGTTAACCAATTTGGAACAATATCCTGAGTGGCCGCCATCATTTTTGTAGCTATTTGGTTTAATATTTGCCCTTTGTAAGGAATTCCTTTAGGCATAACAACATCGAAAGCAGATAAACGATCTGTAGCGACCATTACTAATTCATTATCATTAATATTATATACGGCTCTTACTTTCCCTTTATAAAGACTTTTTTGTCCTGGGAAATTGAAATTGGTATCTATTATGGTATTACTCATTTTGTTTTATTAGTTTATGAGTTTGTTTTTTAATTTTTATTTGCGTCAAATTTAGTTAAAACGATACACTTTTTTAGAATTTTGAATTCACTATCTTTTTTTGATATGAATTTCTCTTTTTAACTTTGTAAATCTTCCTTTTCGTTGAATTAAAAAACAAAAATTTGCGGATAATTTAGCCCCGATTGATGCGACATCCTTTTTATGTACTTACCCTAAGCTATAATTTACACTAAAACTTCACTTTATACGCTATAAATTAATTAGATAGCGAAATATGTTTAGTACATAAAAAGATATAGCGGAAAGCGGGATGAGCTTCAAAAAAATTAATCTATATTCTCGATGCTTTTATAAGCTTCAATTACTTTTTTAACGAGTTTATGACGAACAACATCTTTATCGTCTAGAAAAATCATGCCGACACCTTCTACGTTTTTCAGAATTAAAAGGGCTTCTTTTAATCCGGAAATGGTACGCCTAGGTAAATCTATTTGCCCAGGATCGCCGGTTAATAAAAACTTGGCGTGTTTCCCCATACGGGTTAAAAACATTTTCATTTGGGCATGTGTTGTGTTCTGCCCTTCATCTAAAATCACGAATGCATTATCCAATGTTCTCCCGCGCATAAAGGCTAATGGAGCAATTTGAATGGTACCATTTTCGATATACTGTGCTAGTTTTTCGGCAGGGATCATATCACGAAGCGCATCGTAAAGTGGTTGCATGTACGGGTCCAACTTCTCCTTTAAATCTCCTGGTAAAAAACCTAAGTTCTCACCTGCTTCTACAGCCGGACGCGTTAAGATAATACGTTTTACTTCTCTATTTTTTAGCGCTTGTACTGCCAATGCTACACCGGTATATGTTTTACCTGTTCCAGCTGGACCAATAGCAAAAACCATATCGTTTTTATGCATGAGCTCCACCATTTTTCGCTGGTTTGCCGTTTGGGCTTTTATAAGTTTGCCACCTACGCCGTGCACGATAACCTCGCCTCCTTTGGCAGATGCTATATAATCGTCGCTACTTTGGCTTGTTAAAACCCGTTCAATAACGTTTTCGTCCAACTTATTATATTTAGCAAAATGTTTGATAAGCATCGTCATGCGACGGTTAAATTCGTCTAGCATTTCTTCTTCACCAAAGGCTTTAATTTGATTGCCCCGTGCTACAATTTTTAATTTAGGAAAGTACTTTTTTAAAAGTTCAATATTTACATTTTGTGCTCCAAAAAATTCTTTGGGCGTGATTTCTTCTAATTCAATAACAATTTCATTCAAAGGCGTTGTTTTAATTTTAACTAAATTAGATATTAAAACCTCTCAATTTTCATTTAAAATATAAAAACGAAAACAAAAAATTATGTAGGTTTGTATCTCGTAAGTGTTCATCTCAAAAATACATAATTTTAGATGACAAAACGCTAAAAACATATCAACAATTTTGTTCATGGCAATAATAACTTTAACATCAGATTTTGGCTTAAAAGACCACTTTACTGGCGCAACTAAGGGTGCTATTTATAGTGAGTTGCCCGATGTTAATATTGTTGATATCTCGCATAATGTCTCTCCATTTAGTATTCCCGAGGCGGCATATATTATCCAAAATGCCTATAGTAGTTTCCCCGAAGGCACTATACATATTATTGGTATTGACTCGGAAATTAACGCCGAAAACAAGCATATTGCGGTTAAATTAGATGGACATTATTTTATTTGTGCCAACAATGGCATTATGAGTATGATTTGCTCGGAAATTGTTCCCGAAAAAATTGTAGAAATTAATATTCATGATAAAATACAAACTAGTTTCCCTGTACTCGATGTATTTGTAAAAGTGGCTTGCCATATTGCACGTGGAGGAACATTGGATGTTATTGGTAAATCGATAAGCGGCATAAAACCAATTAAAAATATTGAGCCATTTGTTAACGACGATAAAACAAAAATTGTTGGAAATATTATTTATATTGATAATTACGGCAATGTGGTTACTAATATAAAACGTAGCTTTTTTGAAAGTATACAAAAGGGACGAGATTTTGAAATTTCGGCTCGAAATTATAAGTTTAAAAAAATACATCTTAAATACAGTGATATTGTTAATTTTGATATCCCTGCTGAAAAACGACAAGATGAAGGACGGAAATTAGTAGTTTTTAATTCTGGTGGATTTTTAGAGATTTCTATATTTAAGAGTAATCCAAAAACCAACGGAAGCGCTTCTAGCTTATTGGGTCTAGGCGTTATGGATGCGGTGAGCGTTAGTTTCAACCCAACCTCTATTGTTGCTAAAAGCCAGATAGCTCTAGATGAGCGTATTTAATTATAAAAAAAACAGAAAGGTAGCCCTTTCGAGAAAAAACAAAAACAGTAAAATATGTTAGTTCGAATTGTTAAAATGGGTTTTTACAGACAGAATGTTGACGTCTTTTTGGAGAGTTTTGAAAACAACAAAACTAAAATTAGAAATTCTAATGGTTGTACCTTTTTAGAATTGTATCGTGATAAAAACAACCCTACTATACTTTTCACGTATAGCTATTGGGAAAGTGATGCCCAGTTGCAAGAATATAGACAATCTAAAGAATTTAAAACGCTTTGGAAAACTCTAAAACCGCTTTTTAGCATTCGTCCAGAGGCTTGGAGTTTCGATAAATTAGAAACTTTAGATTAAAATTTAATAAAAAAAGCAATAATATATAATTGCGCCTACATCTGTAAAATATATGCTTGCCATACTTAAAAAAGAAATAAACGCATTTTTCGCTTCACCTATTGGTTATTTAGTAATTGGTATTTTCTTGTTACTAAACGGACTATTTCTATGGGTTTTTAAAGGTGATTTTAATATTCTAAATTATGGCTTTGCCGATTTATCACCTTTCTTTTTACTAGCGCCATGGATTTTAATTTTCTTGATTCCAGCGGTAACTATGCGGAGTTTTTCCGATGAAAAAAAACAAGGTACTTTAGAGCTTTTACTAACAAAACCTATTTCGCACACACGTATTGTGTTGGGTAAATATTTTGGAGCACTTATTTTAATACTAATTGCGCTTACCCCAACAATACTATATATTTACACAGTAATCCAATTAGGAAATCCTCAAGGAAATTTAGATGTTGGTAGTACACTTGGCTCCTATTTCGGGTTGTTTTTTCTAGTAGCTTCTTACACGGCAATCGGTATTTTTACGTCTACTTTTACAGATAACCAAATTGTGGCTTTTATAAGTTCTGTATTTATTTGTTTTCTTTTTTATATTGGTTTTGAAGGCATTGCCGATTTTGCTTCTAGCAATTTTATAGACCAACTCGGTATGAGTTTACATTATAAAAGTATGAGTCGCGGTATTCTTGATACACGAGATATTTTATACTTTTTAAGTGTCACTGCTTTTTTTATTTTCATCACTGTAAAAGGAATCAAAAATGAAAAATTACAGAAAAAATCATGGATGCAAATTGTTGGTGTTTTTGCAACTTTATTTATCCTGAATATTGCCGTAAACGGAATACACAAACGTTTTGATCTTACAGAAGATTCGCGATACACTCTAAGCCCTGCTAGTTTAGATATTTTAAAAGATGTAGAATCTCCAATAATTATTGATGTGTTTTTGGATGGAGAAAATTTTCCTTCAGAATTTAGACGCCTACAAACTGAAACTAAACAATTACTAGAAGAGTTTGCTTCCGAAAACCCGAATATTATTTTCAATTTTTTCAACCCTTTGGAAGATGACGCTAATCGCGATATTATTATAGAGCAACTTACTCAACGTGGTTTAACCCCAATGCAAATGAGCATTCAAGAAAACGGATCCTCAACTCAAGCCATCATTTTTCCATGGGCTTTAGCAAGTTATAACAACCAAACAGTAACCATCCCTTTAATTAAAAACAAAATAGGTTCTAATCAACAAGAATTAGTTAGCAACTCGGTACAGCATCTAGAGTACGCTTTCGCGGATGGATTTAGCAAACTAACAAAACCTAAACGCCGAAAAATAGCTATTCTAAAAGGGAACCAACAATTAGAAGATAAATACATCGCAGATTTTGTTAAAAAATTAGGCGAGTATTATTTAATAGCACCTTTTACTTTGGATAGTGTTGCTAAACAACCACAAAAAACGCTAGAAGAATTAAATAATTTCGATTTAATAATTTCAGCTAAACCAACCGAAGCTTTTACGGAAAGTGAAAAACTAGTACTCGACCAATATACCATGAATGGCGGAAAAAGTCTTTGGCTTATAGATGCCGTTGCTATCGAAAAAGATAGTTTATTCAATGCCTTAGGAACAAGTTACGCTGTACATCGCGATTTAAATCTAACCGATTTTTTCTTTAAATACGGTGCTCGAATTAATCCGGTATTGGTTGCATCAATATATTCTGCGCCAATTACATTAGCTATGGGAGAAGGCAGCCAATCCCAATTTCAAAATTTACGCTGGCCATATTCGCCTTTTGGAAGTTCTAACAGTAACCACCCTATAGTAAACAATTTAGATTTAATTAAATTCGATTTTGCAAACCAAATAGATACGCTTAAAAACAACATTAAAAAAACCATTCTTTTAGAAACAGCTCCTTTAACACGACTTGAAAGTACTCCGCAAAAAATTAGTTTAGAAGTCGTTACGCAAGAGCAAAAGCCAATAGAATTTAACTCAGGAAAAGAAACTTTGGCAGTTTTATTAGAAGGTGAATTTACATCGGTTTACAGTAACCGAATGAAGCCTTTTAAACTCGCAAATAATAGAAACAATAGCAAAGCCACAAAAATGGTTATTATAGCAGATGGAGACGTTATTGAGAACGATGTTATAAAGAATGTTCCTCAAGAATTAGGTTTTGACCGATGGACAGGGAAAAATTATGGTAATAAAGAATTCTTGCTGAATATTGTAAATTACTTACTCGATGATAATGGACTTATAAACATTAGATCCAAAGAAATTGCCGTTGCCTTTCTAAATCAACAAAAAATTGCTGCCGAAAAAACCAAGTGGCAACTTATTAACATTGCGCTACCATTGGTATTGTTAGCTATATTCGGGTTTAGCTTTAATTACTTTAGAAAGAAAAAATATAGCATTTAAATGTTAATAAGTTTGTTTCATAATATAAGCCATATAGAATATATTTGTAAGTAGCATAATTACAATTTAAACTAAGTTAATAGATAAAACATTTACGCCTAAACGCTGCTTTCTGTTGTTTAGAATTATAAAATAAATGTTATATTCTAACCTCTAAAAAATATAATTCAACACATGAAATTTATAGTATCGAGTACTTATTTATTAAAGCAACTACAGGTTTTAGGTGGTGTAATCAATAGTTCGAACACCTTACCTATTTTAGATAATTTTTTATTTGAATTAGACCACAATAAACTTACTGTTTCGGCTAGTGATTTAGAAACCACTATGGCTTCTTCTTTAGACGTTGAAAGTGATAGCGAAGGCAGTGTTGCTATTCCTGCACGTTTGTTGTTAGATACTTTAAAAACCTTTCCTGAGCAACCTTTAACTTTTGTTATTGAAGAAAACAACACTGTTGAAATTAGCTCTAACCACGGTAAATATGCTTTGGCTTATGCCGATGGTAACGAGTTTCCTAAAGCTGTAGCTTTAGAAGACCCAAGTAAAACAGTAATTGTTGGTGATATTTTAGCAACAGCAATTAGCAAAACCATTTTTGCCGCTGGAAATGATGATTTACGCCCAGTAATGAGTGGTGTATTTTTTCAATTTTCTACAGAGGGTTTAACTTTTGTAGCTACCGATGCGCATAAATTAGTAAAATATACACGTGCCGATGTTCAAGCTAACCAAGTGGCAGAATTTATTATGCCTAAAAAACCTTTAAATTTATTAAAAGGAATTTTGGCTGGTAGCGAGAATGAAGTTACTATTGAATATAACGAAAGTAATGCTAAATTCACTTTTGAAAACTCAGAATTAATTTGTCGTTTAATCGATGGTAAATACCCAAATTACGAAGCGGTTATTCCTAAAGAGAATCCGAATAAATTAGCAATAGATAGAACACAATTTTTAAATTCTGTACGTCGTGTTAGTATTTTCTCTAACAAAACAACACACCAAATTCGTTTAAAAATTGCTGGTGCGGAATTAAATATTTCTGCTGAAGATGTAGATTATAGTAACAAAGCAGAAGAGCGTCTAACTTGTGATTACCAAGGTGACGATATGCAAATTGGCTTTAACTCTCGTTTTTTAACCGAAATGCTTAATAATTTAGGCTCGGACGAAGTTCAACTTGAAATGAGTATGCCAAATAGAGCAGGTATTTTAACGCCTGTTGATGGTTTAGATGAAGGCGAACATATTACTATGCTTGTTATGCCGGTTATGTTAAACGCGTAGAAACAACATTGAGATAATAAAATTCTAACATAAAAAAGAGGCTATTCAATTTAAATTGAATAGCCTCTTTTTAGTTCGCGTAATTTTGATAGCACTTATATAACTTTATTCTATTTTAAAGGAAATACCTTGCTGTCTAGCTCGCGTTAAGGATTATAGAGAAAAGCCCACAGCAGCCCTGATAAAATCGGGATGCGAGGACTTGTAACGAAAAGCCTGACCCTTTTCGGGTAACGCCCAAAATAAAAAAATCAAGAATTAATATTACATGGATTTACTTCGACTTAATTCGAGTCGCTAATTTGTATTTCAAAAAATACACCTTTTATTAGAAGAAAGTACTAAAAACAAAAAAGCTTCATATTTCTATGAAGCTTTTAGAGCGAGAGACCAGGTTCGAACTGGCGACATTCAGCTTGGAAGGCTGACGCTCTACCAACTGAGCTACTCTCGCATTTCCGGGTGCAAACATACAACATATATACTTGTTTTTCAAAATAAATATTACATTTTTTTCAAAAAATGATAACCTAAAATTTTAAATCCTTCGTTGAAATAAAATTTATGAGAGCCATGGTTTGATACATAGGTATTTAGCTCGATAGCTTCAAATCCTTTATTTTTTGTGTAATTATAAATCCACTCAAAAAATAGCTTTCCTAAACGCTGTCCTCGGTATTTTTCGTCGATAAAAACATGATCGACCTCCACACTTCTACCAGAATAATGACGTGTACAAAACCACAAGCCACAGACTCCAATAAGTTCCTCGTTTTTAAAAAGACCAGCACATTCATAGTTCTGTGAAAACATTTCGACAAAGCGTTGGCGCAAAATAGTATCTGAAACTTGATTATTGTTTAATTTTTGAATTAAAGGAAGAATAGAATCTATACTTTCTTCTTCAATAGTTTTAAATATAAATGGCATACTTTTTTTTAGTGAAGATAAATATTTTAACTAAGTTTGATTTTATGAAAAAGCAAAATTATTATATAAAACAGATATCGGCTATCGATACGTATGCCGTTAGACATCCTGTACTTCGTGCAGGAAAACCGATAACGTCTTGCATTTTTGAAGGTGACGACTTAGAAACAACTATGCATTTTGGCATTTATGATAATGATGAATTGGTTGGTGTATGTTCTTTTTTAAAAAATAACAATCCTAAATTCCCTGAATTTAGACAATACCAATTACGCGGTATGGCTGTTCTTAAATCGCAACAAGGTTTAGGACTTGGGCAAGAATTACTAAAATATTGCGATACCATTTTAAAACTAGAGAAAACGGAATTAATTTGGTGTAATGCTCGTGAAGTTGCTGTGAATTTTTACAAAAAAAATGGATATAGCCCGATTGGGGAACCTTTTAATATAAAAGATATTGGACCGCATTTTGTTATGAAAAAACAACTTAATCCTGAAACTTAGTTTATGTGACGAAATGTCTAAAAAAGTGTCTATTATATTATATAACCCATTTTTTTGTAATTTCATAAATACTAAACACCAACCACAATGAGAGGAAAAAACCTAAAAGTAAGATTATTAATTGGTGCTGCAATTGCATTATTTTTTGTTTTTAAAAGATGTAGCCAGCGTGAAGAGAATCCATATACAGGCAGAACGCAAACAATTTCTATGAATGCTAACGAGGAAATTGCAATTGGCTTGCAAAGTGCTCCGCAAATGGCACAACAGCATGGTGGTTTACACGAAAACAATCAATACCAAGCCTTGGTAGATAATGTTGGAAATAAGCTAGTAAACAATAGTATTGCTCAAGAAACTCCTTATAAATACGAATTTCACTTACTTGCAGACCCTAACACTATTAATGCTTTTGCTTTACCCGGTGGACAAATATTTATTACTTATGCCTTGTTTTCAAAATTAGAGAACGAAGACCAATTAGCTGGTGTTTTAGGTCATGAAGTTGGACATGTCCTCGGCCGACATAGCGCCGAACGTATTGCTGAAAGTGAATATTGGCAAGGTTTAACCACCGCTGGCTCTGTAGGAGCAGATATGGGAAGTTTAGTAAATGGTATTGGACAAAACACCTTACTTACCAACGGACGCGATGATGAGCTTGAAAGTGATGAATTAGGTGTACGTTTCATGCTGAAAGCGGGTTACAATCCAGAAGAAATGATTGGTGTTATGGAAATTTTAAAAGATGCCGCTGGACCAAATCGTGTTCCTGAATTTAAAAGCACGCATCCTGATCCTGATAATAGAATTGAAAAAATTAGAGAAGCTATAGAAAAATATAAAGGCTTGTAAAACTATTTAACTTTATAAAAGTTAGAATTAATTAGAAAAAAAAAAAGACTGCCTTTCGAGCAGTCTTTTTTTATTGTTTTATTTATATTTTAGTACTCGCGGTATTCACCTGCACCAATATTAAATGTTAATGAGAAACGTAACGTATTTTCTAAAGGACTTTGAACTTTAGAAGCTGAGAATAAATATGATAAATCTATATTAACCACATTCGCTTTAAATCCTGCTCCCATAGCAAAAAACTTTCGCGCGCCTTTTTCTTCACTTTCATTGAAATAACCTGCTCTGAATGCAAAAGAATCTTGATATACATATTCTGCTCCTAACGAATAAGTAAACTCTTTTATCTCTTCGCTAAAACCTCCTGGTGCATCTCCAAAAGATTGAAACATTCCTGCTAAAAAGCCTACATCGTTAGATTGACCTTTATAAATGACATTGTCTGTTTCACTAATTAAATCATCACCTTCATAATCATCATCAGCTTCTTCATAAGTACCATTATCATTATTATCTGTAAAAACAATTTCCGTCCCTAATCTTGGAGGTGTTGGCACTAATAATTTAGCAACTTCTGCCGTTACTGCAATTTTATTATAATCATCGAATATAAAATCGAAACCTGCCCCTAAACGTAAATTAGTTGGCTGAAAATTTTCAACTCCACCTTCCTCGTAAGAGAATTTAGGTCCGATATTTTGAATAGCAAACCCCATTCTCCATCGTCCATTAAAATCAGCATAAGCTTCTTCTTCCCCTTGGTAATAACCAGAAATATCTACACCAAATGTACTTGCTGCAGTAGCATCTCCACCTAAACCACTAAGTTTTAAATCGGATCTCATATAACGCATAGCAACCGACATGGCAAATTCTGGTGACAAACGTAGCGCATAAGAAGCATCTAGCGTAAACTCATTTGGTCTTTGTATTAAAGCATTAACAAATTCGTTTTCACGGAATTCAATATCTCCTAAAGAGAAATATTTTAAACTCGCCGCAAAAGCACTACGATCATCAATACGATTAAAATATGTTAAGTTTCCTAAAAAAATATCATTAACCAACTTGCTTAAGTATGGTGTGTAACTAACACCAACTCCAGACTTCGTTTCCGAAAAAGCATATTTAGCAGGATTCCATTGTTGAGAAAAAGCATCTACAGAAGTTGCAACTCCCATATCCCCCATGGATGCCGCGCGGGCATCTGAAGTAATTAATAAAAAAGGAACACCTGTTGTAATAACTCTAGAATCATTTGTATTTGGTATAATTACCGTTGTTTCTTGAGCATTCATTTTTACAACAAAAACAAATGTTAATAATAGCAGTACTTTAGTTTTCATAAATTAGTAGTTAGTTGCAAATATATTTTATTTTATAAAATTACTAGTTTTTCAATTTTTTCTACTGTTTTGTTTAGCAGATTAGAATGCACTTTTAGTTTGTAAATATAAACACCTTTACCGATTTTATCACCAAAATCGTCCCGACCATCCCAAACTATATCTCTTGAGAGCGAACTTGTAACATTAAAACCTGTTGTCGTTTGCCCGTTTAACGTTCTAACTAACTTCCCTGAAACAGTGAATACTTGTATAGAAACGTCTAAAGCGTCCGAACTATTGTGATTGAACCAAAATTCGGTGTAATTCACAAACGGATTAGGATAATTGAGTACATTATTAATAACCAATACTTGGTCTTTATCGTAAACTATAAATTGTATTTCCGAAATTGCCGAATTATTGTAAACATCCCAAGCTTTAAGTGTTAACGTATGTAAACCTGGCTCTAAATCTCTAAATGGATAGCTTAAAACCCCTGTTTTATAATCGTCGACTCCTGTTTGGTAGTAATCGTTTAAAACTACTGGATTCGTTTCATCTCCATCAAGTATAGCAACAATATCATGCCCTACACCACTAGCTGTGTTAATCCCATTTTCATCTTCCATGAGCGCCAATAGAGTTGGAGATTCGTTGGTAATGCCGCCTGTTACAAAATTTTCATCATTCATATATAATGAAATTACTGGGCCGGTATTATCAACTGGTGCATCTTCATTTAGCCCTCCTATTTTAACAGTTCCAACACTTGCACCTGCTTGGTTACTTTCTAATGTGTCATCTTTAGAGTAAAAACTAATTTTACCAACTCCTACCGGAATACCAACATCTTTTGGTACAATAAAATCGAATTCAAATTCACCATTTTTAACGGAAGCTTGTCCTCTAAAAATAATTTCTCCTAATGTCGTAAAATTTAATTTCACAAGTTCCCCATTTAGTCTAGTTCCGTCGTTTGCTAAGGTTTCCCTTTCTATATTTTTATCATAAATTGTTGTAGATACTGTTCCGTTGTAACTACTTAATAAATTCCCAGACAAATCGGTAACTTCACCGGCTAATTTCACATAACTTAAAGCTTTTAAAGTATCGGTCACTTCGTCTAATGGCACGTCGTTAACTTTTGTTAGTTTTATATTAGGTTCAGCAAAAGCAAGTTTCATTGCAGGATCTCCAATAAAAAATACCAAACGCCTTTGACTAGAGTTTGAAATTACTGAATTATTTTTTGTAAGCCTTAATGCTTCAGCCATTGTTGGATACTCATAATCCTCATAAGTATCGTCATCAGCATAAGAGAACAAATACTGACCTAAATTATTATTGAAATTTATGGCAAACGAAACAAAGATTTGTCGGGTAGTAGAAATTAAGCCAATGGCTCCAGATTCTTCATTCCAATAGGTTACTTCGCCTGCAGTTTCTTTATATGGATTATCAAATTTAGTATACTCACAGGTTACTGTTACAAAACAATTTAATTTCCCAAAATTACGAAACTCCTTAATATCATTATGCGTTAGCAAGCGCTCTTGTGCTATTCCATCTTCTCCTCCGTGACCAAAATAATTAACAACCAAGGCTCCTTTATCAATAGCATCCACAATTTCAGTTGTAACTTTTGGATATCTATTTCCTCCTGCCGTTGTTTCTTGTTTATAGGCATCAGAATGTATTTTTGTAACATTCAAAAAAGGTTTATCTTGAGTAATTAAATTCCCAACATTATCTGTTGTTTCTTCCAATATACCTTCCCAATCTTGATCAACATCATCAGATATCACAACCACATTATTTCTCCAAGTACCGTAGGCTTCTTTTATGTAATATGATTCTATTTTATCTATCATTTGCTGAGCTCTATCAGGAGTATCAGCAAGTATACGCCCCACGGCAATATCTAATTTATCACTAGTAGCCATTGTTCCTTCATTATCGTCCATCATACCATAGAAATCATCAGAAACAAACGAATTCGTAAGGTTTAGGCTTTCATAAGAATACCAAGATGGCATAACATTGGTGTTATTTGGTATTCGGTCTTTATAATCAAAAGACCCATCTCCAATTAAACACAAGTACTTAATTCTATTTTCCGGAGAACTTGCGTTATCATAAACATATTTAACTAAGTTTCTAATCGCTCCTATATCTTGGTTTCCGGTACTAAATTCATTATAAATTTCGG
Organism: Algibacter sp. L1A34; assembly: GCF_009796805.1. Lineage (NCBI taxonomy): Bacteria > Pseudomonadati > Bacteroidota > Flavobacteriia > Flavobacteriales > Flavobacteriaceae > Algibacter > Algibacter sp. L1A34. The sequence continues at coordinate 506,160 of NZ_CP047029.1, forward strand.
TTAACCCTAAAACCTTTACATTCAAGTTATATTGTTCTTTATTAATTTGAGCAAGTCGATTGGCTTGACTCAACATATTATCTGGCGAGATAATTACATAATCAATATCTTGAAACTCGTTTTGGTCGTTCAAAAAGATAGTCCCTTTTATATTTTGATTACTTATCGTTGTTTTTCCATCAAATTTTGGTTCAAAATAATTTGATGATGTTAACGCCACATATGTTTTTAAAACACCTAAATTAGACGTAAAAGTTAAACTCTCTTCATCTTCATCATTTTCAAAATTAGTTACATTATAAATATCGCTTATATCCCAAACTTCGGAAACTTTTGATGCATTTGTAATTGTATATCGTCCAATTCCCGACGCAGATTCTACTTCCTTATTTCTAAATTGAAATTGCGAGTCTATAAACTTCAATGCTCTAGTAGCTTCTAGAGAAACATAATCTAAATACCCCAAAGCACTTGGATCTCCCTGATTATCATAACTTAATTCCACATCAACTTCCGCCGAGTTTACTGTAATATTACTAATATAAGAATTATGATTTCCTATTGTTGGCGTTTTAGCTCCTGCTATTTGTAAATCTCCAATCTTACTACTATTTACAGAAACCGACATTGTAGTGGAAGCCGATGAAATAGCAGCTACATAAACCTTTAAAGTTATTGGAACCGATGTTATAATATCCGGAAATTCGAATTTAAAATTCTTTACAGGTTCCACATCAAATCGATCACCAAACCAACGACGTCCAAGTAAAGCTATATTTTCATTATCCAACTCATGAAACTTATAATCTTGAAATGTATTTATTTCTAAATCTATAGGACCTTCCGGTTGTGTAAATGTCGATATCCGCTTTCCAAGACCCGACCCCGTATTTATATAATAATACGTTTTATCTGTATAACAGTTTATATTAGTATTACTTTCTACATTATACTGCTTAGGACCTTGCCCATAAAACAACATATAATCTGAATCGTTAAAAACACCATCTTCTTCACCAATAAATTTAACTGCATTTTCGGCAACATCAAAAGGATAATCTTCACTATTAGAAAAAGGAATCATGCGTCCTCCATTACCAAAAACCCTAATAGTTCTTGGATCTATATTATTAACATTTACTCCTAAACGTTTTAAAAATGACTTTGACAACTTAAAAACGCCAGTTGTATCAACAAAAAAACGAAACCATTCCCCCTTTTCTAAAACTGAATTTGAAATAACCTTCGTTCTTGAGACTTTATTAGAGGAGACCCCTCGTCTTGAAGCTCCGTTGCTATAATTAACTTGAAATTGAGTTACTTTTTTATAAACACCATTATCATTAATAATAGGTGATAACTGAAGCATTGCATATTGCTTGCCTCTAGCTATAGAATTTTTTAAACTGTATACTAATTTATTAGGAATTTCATCTTTAGGCAAATCTTTTAACTCGGCTAAAGAAATATTGGCATAACTAATTTGAGATATAGATACTGATGATTCATTAACTGAAGAAGAAACACCCCATTGCGATACAAACTGAAGTCCGGAATCAAAATTGAAATCACAGAGATCATTATTAAAAAAAGGGATTTGAATAGAATAAGTACCTGCTGAAATTGTTTGAGACGCTTGCCAATCGAGAGAAAACTTCTTTTGCTGCGAGAATACAGTAATAGAAACCAATAATACAATAAGGAATAAATTCTTTTTCATCGTTAAATTAACGTGTTAAGCTTAAAGTTAGTATTAAAAATGTAATAATTTTTAAAACAACCCCAAAAATACAATAATAAATTAGCAAAACATCCGTTTATAGAACACAATCCATTGAAAAGAAGGGCAGAATTCACTCGAAAACATCGATGTAATGCATGAAAAACAGGATAAAACACCTCTTTTTTTGGTTAAAATGTAAAAAATAGCTTGGTGTGTAAGGTTTAATTCTTATATTGCAGCTCCAAAAATATTATTAGCTTACTTAAAAGTATGAATATGAGAAAAGTAGTGACAATCAAGATTTTATTAATTTTGGCGCTAACCGTAGTGTCAACAAGTTGTAAAAAATCTTCGAGTTCTAAAAATAGCTCTAGAGCAACTGGATGGAACATTAACGATAGAGATGGTGGTTTTCAATATAATACAGATTTTAAAGAACAGGAAACATCTCCTGGACTTGTATTTGTTGAAGGTGGAACATTTACCAAAGGTCGTGTGCAAGACGATGTTATGCACGACTGGAACAATAGCCCTAACCAACAGCACGTTATGTCTTTTTACATGGATGAAACAGAGGTTACGAATGCCATGTATTTAGAATACCTAGATTATTTAAAGCATCGTTACCCACCTTCTGAAGAAAATTTTAAAGCTATTTATAATGGTGCTTTGCCAGATACTTTAGTTTGGAGAAATCGTTTAGGATACAATGAAGTTATGACAGAGAATTACCTCCGTCACCCAGCTTATGGTGAATATCCAGTAGTTGGTGTTAGCTGGATTCAAGCTGTTGAATTTTCAAACTGGAGAACGGATCGTGTTAACGAATTAAATTTAAGCAAAGCAGGATATCGCGAAATAGACTATACCGATAACGATCCCGATACTGCATTCAACACAAATAGATATACTATTGATCCTAGTTCTATGGATACAGGTGAACCTGTTGACTCTAGAACAAATAGAAATATTACTGTAGATGCAGAAGGAAACGAATCTGGTATTTATGCAAGTAGAGAAACAGGTGTTTTAGTACCAAAATACAGACTACCAACTGAAACTGAGTGGGAATATGCTGCTTTAGGTTTAAGCGAAATTAGAAGTTACAACCTTTACAGAGGACGTAAAAAATACCCATGGGATGGACAATACACACGTTCAGGAAAACGAAAAATAAGAGGAGACCAAATGGCCAACTTTAAACAAGGTAAAGGTGATTATGGTGGAATTGCAGGATGGTCAGACGATGGTGCCGATATTACAAACGCTGTTAAATCTTATGCGCCAAACGATTTTGGTTTATACGATATGGCTGGTAATGTTGCTGAATGGGTTGCCGATGTTTACAGACCTATTATTGATGATGAGTTTAATGACTTTAACTACTATCGTGGTAACGTTTATACTAAAAACGCAATTAACGAAGATGGTTCTGTAAAAGTTATTACTTCAGATGAAATTGTTTACGATACTTTATCTAACGGAAAAATTATTGCTAGAAACTTACCTGGTGAAATTTTACAAGTTCCTGTAGATGAAAATGAAACGTTCCAAAGAACTAATTTTGATAAAAGTAACGAGATTAACTTTAGAGATGGGGACAAGCGTTCATCAAGAAAGTTTGAAAGCTTCGGAGATGAAGATGAAGATTCTGGAAAATCTAGCGAAATGTATAACTCTCCTAAACATAATATCAGTAAAGATTCGTTAGGAAACATTGTTAGAGAATACGATAAATCAAACACTAGAACATCTTTAATTAATGATGAAGTTCGTGTTTATAAAGGTGGTTCTTGGAAAGATAGAGAATACTGGTTAGATCCTGCGCAACGTCGCTACTTCCCACAAGATATGGCAACAGATTATATTGGATTTAGATGTGCAATGTCTCGTGTTGGTTCTAAAAGTAAAGGAGCAAATAAAACGAAAAACTAAAACAGTTTAATCGTTAATAAATATAGAAAGTCCTAGCAATTTGTTAGGACTTTTTTTATACATTTATTTTAAAATTATAAGTTTTGAAAACAGAACAATTACACAAACTATTTTTAGAATGTGAAGCTGTATCAACAGATACTAGAAAAATTGAAAATAACGCCATGTTCTTTGCCTTAAAGGGCGAAAACTTTAATGGGAACATCTATGCTCAAAAAGCTATAGAAGCCGGGGCTAAATTAGCTATCATCGACGAAGTAGAATATCAAATTTCAGATAAAACAATTTTAGTTGATAATGTTCTGGAAACTTTACAATCCCTAGCAACTTTCCACAGGGAATATTTAAAACTTCCTATTATAGCTTTAACAGGAAGTAACGGAAAAACGACTACTAAGGAACTTATAAATTCTGTATTGTCGAAAAAATTTAAAACCACCGCCACTATAGGGAATTTGAACAACCATATTGGTGTGCCACTTACCCTACTATCAATGAACCAAAGTACAGAAATTGGTATCGTAGAAATGGGCGCAAATCATCAAAAGGAAATTGAATTTTTATGCAATATTGCAAAACCTGACTTTGGATATATTACAAACTTTGGTAAAGCCCACTTAGAAGGCTTCGGAAGTGTTGAAGGCGTAATTAAAGGGAAAAGTGAAATGTACGATTTTCTAATTACCAATAACAAAACGATTTTCGTTAACTCAAATGATAAAATACAAGTACAAAAAACAGAAAGCGCGATACGTTTTACCTTCGGAAATAAAAATTCAAACTCTAATGCTGAAATTAATTTTATTGAAGCCCAACCTTTTGTTTCTTGTGAATTTAAAGATAAAGAAATCAAAAGCCAATTAATTGGGGACTATAACTTTAACAATATTGCAGCTGCTATTACTATAGGTCAGTACTTTAAAGTAAACGTAGCACATATTAAAACAGCTATAGAAAACTACACTCCTACTAATAATCGCTCACAAATTATAGAAAAAGCAAGTAATAAAATAATTCTCGATGCTTACAATGCAAACCCAACGAGTATGCATGCTGCTCTTTTAAATTTTGAGAAACAGAGCGGAAACAAAATAGCGATTTTAGGTGATATGTTCGAACTTGGAAAAGAAGCCAAAACAGAGCATCAAAACATTGCAGATTTAGCTATTTCATTACAGATACAAAATATAATTCTTGTTGGAGAAAATTTTCATAAAACTAATACTCCGTCAGAAAAACTAAAAAAATATAAAAACTTTTCCGATTTAGAAGATGCTTTCAATATTTCAGAAATAGAAGATTCTATTTTATTAATAAAAGGATCGAGAGGTATGGCATTAGAACGGCTTTTAAATAAAGCATAAAAAAAGTGCCTAGTTAAAAAACTAAGCACCTCTGTTTAAATAATTCTCCCTAAGAACTAATTAATAGCACTGTAAAGATCTTATTTTTAAGAGGTTCCCACAATACTCAAATTGAGTATTTTTAAAATTAAGTAATTTAAAGTAAAGTTCTATTCATTTTAAGCATCCCTATTAACTCTCCTGTCGACGAGATGTTTAACTTCTTTAAGATGTTTCTTCGGTGTGTATCAACCGTATTAGAACTAATACTTAAGCTAGTTCCTATTTCTTTACTAGATTTATTTAACACTAAAAGTCGAATAATATCACGTTCTCGATTACTAATACCTCCTTTCAATAATTTATGCGAAAAATTGCTAAAGTAAACAGTTTCATATTCATTCTTTTCATTTAACAACTTTGCAGAAGCACAAACATGCATTTCCATTTGAGCCGGCAAAACCGTATAATGTGCTAAACCAATAATAGGCTTATTATCACTATCAAACTCTAAGGGTGTCGTATTTTGAATAACGTTTACATATTCGTCCTTAGAATTTTTTAAACGATAATTCCAGGTATAACTCATTCGATTCCTATTTTCTAAAGAAATTTCAGCTAAGGTAAAACTCATTAATTCGTTTAAAGCTTGAAGCCACTGCTCTAAATCTAACGGATGCATTCTACTCCAAAAATTACGCATACCAAGCGCTTTTAATTCCGTTTTATCCAACCCTAAACAAGCGGTCATATTTTTACTTATATACTCAAAAGCTAGATCTTGAGTATTGGTAACGCAAAAAAATGTTGAACTATAAGGCAAATAAGTATCCAACTCAATAAATTTCTCGATATGCTTTTTGAGAGATGGATTATCGTGAGATTTGAATATTTCCTTATAAGTCTCTTTAATGTCAAGTCTAGTCATAAGAGCCAATTAGTTATCCTAAAATAGTAAAAATATTATAGCTTTTAAAAAATTTGATAATTTTTTGACATAAAAAAACCCAAGACTTTCATCTTAGGTTAAAATTCTGTGGGCGCGAAGGGATTCGAACCCCTGACCCCTTGGGTGTAAACCAAGTGCTCTGAACCAACTGAGCTACGCGCCCCAATAATTTTAAAGAGTATTACAACTCCTTTTTTTGTACAAAAAAAGTCTAAGATGAAATCTTAAACTTTTGTGGGCGCGAAGGGATTCGAACCCCTGACCCCTTGGGTGTAAACCAAGTGCTCTGAACCAACTGAGCTACGCGCCCTAATTATTAGGAGGTGCAAAGATACACGACTTTTTGACTTTACAAAGACTTTTTTTGAAAAATTTAAATTATTTCTGCAACAACAAAAGTACTCCCTCCTATAAATATAAAATCATCAGCATTAGCTTTTTCAAGTGCTATATTATAAGCTTCATTTACAGAATTATAGCTCTCACCTTTTAAATTATGTGCATTAAACACCTCTTTTAATTCGTCCGCAGCTAATCCTCGAGAAATATTTGGTTTACAGAAGTAATATTCGGCCTTTTTGGGTAACAAATCAATTATTGAAGATAAATCCTTATCATTTACAACACCAAAAACAATATGAAGATTATTGTAAACTTCATTTGAAAGCTGTTTCATTACATAAATCAATCCTTCTCGGTTATGGCCCGTATCGCAAACTACCTTCGGGTTTTCATTTAAAACTTGCCAGCGTCCTAATAAACCCGTATTCCTTATAACATTCAACAATCCTTTTTTTATATCTCTTGATGAAATACTATAACTTTTCTTTTGAAGAATTTTTATTGCAGTAACAACGGTTTGAATATTTTTAGCTTGATAATCACCTTTTAAATCAGATTCATAAACATTTAAATCTTGCTGATCGGCAAAAATAATTTCAGAATTATTCTTAGTTGCTAAATCAACAAATACTGGTTTGGTTTCCTTTTGGGTTTCTCCAATCACAACGGGAATCTTAGTCTTTATAATTCCTCCTTTTTCAAAAGCAATTAATTCTAAAGTATTACCTAAAAACTGAGTATGATCTAAACCTATATTTGTTATTACAGAAACTTCGGGTGAAATAATATTTGTAGAATCTAATCGACCTCCTAAACCAACTTCAATAACTGCAATATCAACTTTTTCTTGAGAGAAATACTCGAAAGCCATACCAACAGTCATTTCAAAAAATGATAATTGATTTGCTTCAAAAAACAACTTATTTCGTTCTATAAAACCAGTTACAAATTGTTTACTAACTTCTTCACCATTAATCTTAATACGCTCTCTAAAGTCTTTTAAATGTGGGGAAGTATATAATCCTACTTTATAGCCAGCTTCTTGTAAAATAGATGCTAACATGTGGCTAGAAGAACCTTTTCCATTCGTTCCGGCAACATGAATAGTTTTAAAATGTTTATGCGGGTTATCTAAATGATTTATAAGTAAAGCTGTATTACTTAAATCTACTTTATAAGCCGATTTACCCTGCCTTTGATACATTGGCAGTTGCGAAAACATCCAATCTAAAGTATCGTTATACCTCATATGTTATTGCCCCAATTTGAAGTTTACTTTTACAAAACCAATTTGTTTTGCGGGTGCTTTAGAATCTGCTGGCCACTTATGAGAAAGTGCTATTTTTTTTGCTGGCTCTAACAAGCATTGCGACGTATTTGTTGTTCCTTTCACTCCAGGCTCAGCTTCCACTACGTTCCCACTTTGGTTTACAACAATTTTAACAATCACTAATCCCGATTCGTTACAATCTTGTTTTACTGTATTAAATGATGCACGCCCACGACCATTAAGCCCATAACCAACACCACCACTTCCAGAGCCCGAACCAAAATAACTTGGCGCATATGGGTTACCATCTAATTGCCCCTTATCTCCCGCTTTATTGTCGTTGCCTTCTCCTCCAGATTCTGTTCCTTCAGATTTACTAACACCTCCAATTAAAGCATCTAATTTTCTTTTCTTTTCTTCTTGCTCGCGTTTTTCTTTAGCGACTTTCTCTACTTCCGCTTTAGCTTTTGCTTCGGCTTTAGCCTTAGCATCTGCCTTTACTTTCGCTTCTGCTTTAGATTTAGCCTCTTCGATTGCTTTTTGCTTTTTTATCGCAATTTCTTCAGCATTATCTGCTGTTAAAACCTCTTCTTTTGTTTCTGTAGGTTTTGCCGCCTCAGCTTCTTTTTGTATCGTTTCTTCTACTGGCTGAGGAATCTCTTCTACCTCACGAGGTTCAGATTTTATAGGTGCTTTAGGTTGTACATCTCCTTTACCAAAATCTGTAGTTCCAAAATTTACAGCAACACCGTATTCCTCTGGAGGATCCATATAAGGCGGACCAACAACAAAAAGCAACAACAAAAGAATAACCATAATTAAAGTGGTTATTTTTGCTGAATCTTTTTCGTGTTTGGTTTTGAAGTATCTCATAACAAGCTCAGTACTTTAAGCCTAGAAGGGTTTCCTATCAATTAGGCTGAACCGCTAAAATGACTTTGAATTTATTTCTATTGGCAATATCCATAACCTTTACAACATTTTCTACAGGAACAGACTTCTCGGCTCTAAGTACAATTGTAGGTTTCTCTTTGTTTGATAAAGAAGTTATCAATTCATTTTCTAATACGCTTTCTCCAACCCTTTTTTGATCTATATAGTAGGTCAAATCTTTTTTAATACTAACTGCTATAGACTTTTTATTCTCGGTTTTCCCACTAGCTTTTGGTAATAAAATATCAATAGCACTTGTAGTAACCAAGGTAGAAGCAATCATAAAAAAGATAAGTAGCAGAAACACAATATCCGTCATCGACGACATATTGAATTCTGGCGAAACTTTATTTCTTCCTCTAAAATTCATATTAAGAAGGTTCGTTTAAGTGGTCTAAAAACTCTAAAGAAGTCGCCTCCATTTGATATACCACTTTATCTGTACGAACCACTAAATGATTGTACGTTACGTAAGCCACAATACCAACAATTAAACCTGCAACAGTAGTTGTCATAGCTGTGTAGAGTCCGCTTGCCAATACATCCATTTGGATACTTCCTCCAGCATTTGCTAGTTCAAAAATTGCCAAAATCATCCCAACAACCGTTCCTAAAAAACCAATCATTGGTGCTGCTCCAGAAATAGTAGCTAAAACACTTACGTTTTTTTCGAGTCCGTAAATTTCTAAACGTCCTGCATTTTCTATAGCGGTATTAATATCGGCTAATGGCTTCCCTATTCTAGATATTCCTTTTCCTATTAAACGAGAAACTGGAGAGTTTAATTGAGTACAAAGCGCTTGTGCCGATTCTATTTTACCATTACTTACATGATCTTTTATTTGATTCATAAAGTTAGCATCTACTTGCGATGCCGCCTTAATAGCAAACAAACGTTCGAAATAAATGTAAATGGCAGCTACCAATAATAAAAATAGAATAGCGATAATAATTTGTCCTGCGAGCCCTCCACTACTAATTAATTCTATTATGGAGAGTGTTTTTTCAACTGGTTCTCCTTCTGATAATACTTCTGCACCTTCTTGTGCATTTTGTAATAATATATTTAGCATATAATCTTAATTTATTGCAACACTATAACGTCAATATTTATATTAAATTATGGTTCTATTCATACTATTTTAAATAAAATATAAAAACCTTCAATATCCGCTTTATTCTTTATTCTAGAAATGACATTATTATCAATATATATGCCACTATTCAGCGAAAGCGAAATAAATATATTTTAAAATAAAGTTCTTGTAAACATAAAGGCTCCAGCACCAACTAAGAAACCAATTAACGCTAACCAAGCGATTTTTTTAAGGTACCAAAAGAAATCAATTTTCTCCATTCCCATAGCCACAACACCTGCAGCAGAACCAATAATTAACATACTACCACCTGTTCCTGCAGAATAAGCTATAAAGTGCCAAAGCTCATTATCTAAAGGCTCATGGAACATACCTAAACTAGCCGCTACTAAAGGTACATTGTCTATTACTGCCGATCCAACACCTAATAGCAACACTACTAAATCGGAAACACCTTCGTGACCTCCTACATGAATTTCAGTTCCTAACATTGGCATGGATTCCTGTAAAGATCCAGCAAAGTTGAATAAGATACCTAAAGACTCTAAAGCTGCAACTGCCATTAAAATCCCTAAGAAAAATAAAATACTTGGCAACTCAATTTTAGATAATGATTGATGTACTGGGCTATGGTGTGCAGCTGCATCACTTTCTTCAGAATCATGATCCGTCATGCTAAATTTAGCATTACTATAAACTTCTGCAAAAATTGCAACAACAGCTAAAGATAACATCATACCAACATAAGGAGGTAAATGTGTAATCATTTTAAAGATTGGTACAAAAACAATAGCACCTAAACCTAGGTACAGCATTTTACCACTAAATTTAGATTTTGGTTTCTCTTCCACTTGTTCTACTTCTAAATCACCTTTAAATGCTGGTAAAAATGAAGCGATAAACGTTGGAACGGCCATACATAAAAATGATGGTAATAATAGGTAACCAACTAAATGACCTGTTGTTACTTTTTTACCAATCCAAAGCATAGTAGTTGTTACATCTCCAATTGGAGACCAAGCACCACCAGCATTTGCAGCGATAATAATTAAACCTGCATACCAAATACGTACACTTCTATCTTTTACAATTTTCTGAAGTATTGAAATTAATACGATTGTAGCAGTTAAGTTATCAATGATTGCAGATAAAATGAAAGCTAGGATAGCAAATATCCAAAGTATTTTACTTTTCTTTTTTGTTTTAATAAAATCTTTAATAGTTGAAAATCCATCGAAATAATCTATAATTTCAACGATAGTCATTGCTCCCAAAAGAAACACTAATATCTCACAAGTTTTACCTAAGTGATGCAATAATGTATCTTCCATTAAGCTCATTTTCCCAGAAGTTACAACATGCCCACTTGCATCTAATACATCATGCAAAGGCAACCCGCCAAAATTTTCCATTAATGTATGGTTTGCAGAATCGAACCATTGAGAAAAGTCATCTAGACCTAAAGCTATTAAAGCCCAACAAATAGCCATCATGACTAGCGCGGGTATTAATTTATCGATTTTTATACTATGCTCCATTGTTATGGCTAAATAGCCAAAAACAAATACTAAAATAATTGCTGCTTCCATATTAAATGTTAAATTTATTTTTTTTAGATTAGTTGACTCAGCGCGAGCTCGAAAGCCGTAGCGCTTATTTCGGTTTTAGATTTATTTTTTAAATATACTTTTTCTAATGCTTCTCTAATTTTATTGGAGGTATCATTAAAAATAGCTTCATCTGTCATTTGTACTTTACGCTCCATAAAATAAGCGAAAACTCTTGCCATACCACAGTTTGAAATAAAATCTGGTATTAAACTCACACGGCTATCGGTGTGCTCCATAATAGAACCAAAAAATATTTCCTTATCAGCAAATGGCACATTAGCACCACAAGAGATAACTTCCAAACCACTATTTATCATCTCATCAATTTGATTTTGAGTGATAAGTCGCGATGCTGCACATGGTGCAAAAATCTCAGTTTGCAACTTCCAAATGTCTTGATTTATTGTTTCAAATGGTATTAAATTATCGGCTTCTAAAGTATTACCTTTTTTAGCTAAAAACAATTTTGTAATCTCTTCAAAAGAAAAACCATCTTCATTAATTAAACCACCTGCAATATCGATAATTCCAACCACTTTTGCACCCATTTGGGACAAATAAAATGCAGCAGCAGCTCCAACATTTCCAAAACCCTGAATTACAGCTCGTTTTCCTTTTACCGAGCCTCCATAAATATTGTAATATTGTTTTACAGCTTCGGCAACACCAAAACCAGTAATCATATCGGCAATGGTATATTTTCTCGATACACTTGGCGAAAAATCTGGATTTTCAATAACCTTAATAACACCTTGTCTTAACTGTCCAATTCTATTTATTTTATCTGCTTCTGTTGGTTTAAAATGCCCATTAAAAACACCTTCTTGCGGATGCCAAACACCACTTTGCTCCGTAATAGGAATCACTTCGTGAATTTCATCAACATTTAAATCGCCGCCAGTTCCATAATAACTTTTAAGTAACGGAGAAACAACGGCATACCACCGTTCTAGAACACCTTTTTTTCTTGGATCTTTTGGATCAAAATTAATCCCCGATTTAGCGCCACCAATAGCAGGACCAGAAACCGTAAACTTGATTTCCATTGTTTTTGCTAAAGATAACACCTCATTCATATCCAATCCTTTTCGCATACGGGTTCCTCCGCCTGCAGCACCACCTCTTAAAGAGTTTATTACAACCCAACCTTCTGCTTCGGTTTCAGAGTCTCTCCAATTAAATACTATTTCGGGTGCTTTATCTTCGTACTTTTTTAATAATGCTTTTATCATTTGTATAATTCAAAATTTTAATAAATAGATTTTTTTAGCTAAAGCTTTACGAGTAATTTTCGATTTCTACAGCTAAAGTTGATTCATTTTATATAAAATTTTAAATTATTAATAGTAAGTAACAAATATAAAAAACTAAAAACCTTGTAAGATTAAATTTCCGTTATTTTTAAGAATAAATTCTACCAGAACTATGATTTTTTGACGCTCCCGTAACCGATTGTAAGCAATTCACTTCATTTCGCAATTTCAAGATACCTAAAAAGGCAAAAATTAAAGCTTCTTTAAATTCTACTAAGTCATGATTTGGAATAATAATTTCCGTTTGAATATTCGATTTAATTCTTGAAATTATATAATCGTTATAAGCACCTCCACCAGTAACCAAGACTTTAGCCTTTGGTTTTATAACCCTAGATATTTGTTTTGCAATATGATCGGAGAATGTTCTTAAAACATCTTTATCACTTGCGTGAGAAGATTCAATTAAAGGGAAAATATTTTTATTCACCCATTCTAATCCTAACGATTTTGGTGGTTGTTCTTCATAAAAATCCAACTTATTGAGTTGATTCCCTAAATGAATTAAGTACGCTCCCGATGCGGCAATTTGTCCTCCATCGTCATAATTCAAACCTAAATTTCGAGCGTATTTATTCAAAACAATGTTTACAGGACAAATATCATAAGCTATGCGTTCATTTTTTATTTGGGTAGAAATATTTGCAAAACCACCTAAGTTCAAGCAAAAATCGTATTCCGAAAACAATAACTGATCGCCAATAGGTACCAGTGGAGCACCTTGCCCGCCAAGCTCAACATCCTCAACTCTAAAATCGCAAACCACGGTTTCATTTATAAGTTTAGCTAAAATGGGTTGATTCCCTATTTGATAGGTTAATTTATTTTCTGGTCGATGCAGCGCGGTATGCCCATGAGAACAAACCGCATCGATATTTTTAATATTATTTTTTATGATAAACGTTTTAATAACCTCAGCTAAAAAAACCGTATAATCTTCATCAATCTTTTTTAATTCATCTAAAGAGCGTAATACTAAACCCTTTAGTTCTTCATGCCAAACATCAGGATAACCAACCGTTTCGGCACAAATAATTTCAAAACGCCAAGTTTCATCTAAAACAAATTTGGCTTCAACTAGATCTATTCCATCTAAAGATGTGCCGGACATCACTCCAACAACATGATATTCTTTTTTTTCCATCGGATGTAAAAATAACAATACCCATTGAAATATTCACACTAAAAACCTATATTTGAAAACATTTTTTACATTATTAACACCCTTTAATTACGAATTATGGATTTTAAACTCTCAGAAGAACATATTATGATACGCGATGCCGCTCGCGATTTTGCTCAAACCGAATTACTTCCTGGCGTAATTGAACGCGATAACAAACAAGAATTCCCAAACACCTTAGTTAAAAAAATGGGTGATTTAGGCTTTTTAGGTGTTATGGTCGATCCTAAATACGGCGGAAGCGGTATGGATGCCATTTCGTATGTTCTAATCATGGAAGAGCTATCTAAAGTAGACGCCTCGGCATCTGTAATAGTTTCGGTAAACAATTCCTTAGTTTGTTACGGACTAGAAGCTTATGGTAACGACGAACAAAAAGAAAAATATCTTACAAAATTAGCAACAGGCGAATTTGTTGGTGCATTTTGTTTAAGCGAACCCGAAGCTGGTAGCGATGCCACATCACAAAGCACGACAGCCATAGACCATGGCGACCACTATATTATTAACGGTACAAAAAACTGGATTACAAACGGTGGCCGTGCCGATGTTTACATTGTAATAGCACAAACCGATCGCGATAAAGGTTCTCATGGTATTAATGCTTTTATATTAGAAAAAGGCATGGATGGTTTCCATATTGGCCCAAAAGAAGATAAACTTGGTATCCGCGGAAGCGACACGCATACTCTACAATTTAACGACGTAAAAGTCCCGAAAGAAAACCGCATTGGCACTAACGGATCTGGTTTCCGCTTTGCAATGAAAACACTTTCTGGAGGTAGAATTGGGATTGCTGCACAAGCTTTAGGTATTGCATCTGGCGCTTTCGAACTTGCATTAAAATATTCTAAACAGCGTAAAGCTTTTGGAACCGAGATTTGCAACCACCAAGCCATAGCCTTCAAACTTGCCGATATGTACACCGATATTGAAGCCGCTCGCATGCTTGTAATGAAAGCCGCTTGGGATAAAGACCAAGGTAATAATTACGATAAATCGAGTGCTATGGCAAAATTATACGCCAGTAAAGTTGCCATGGAGCACACCGTAGAAGCCGTACAAATACATGGCGGTAACGGTTTTGTAAAAGATTATCATGTAGAACGCTTAATGCGAGATGCCAAAATAACACAGATTTACGAAGGCACATCCGAAATACAAAAAATCGTTATTTCCAGAAGTTTAATTAAGGAATAAATGCCTAGAAATATTATATTTCGTAAAATAAAAATCATGAATTCAAAAAAAAGGCTCAAATATTCGAGTCTTTTTTTGTTAAGAATCACCAAAGTACTCGACAATTACAAATAGATTTCATTATTTCGTAAAAAATAAAATCATGCAAAAAACATATTACGACCCAGCCGATTTAAGAAAATTTGGAAAAATCACCGAATGGAGCAAAGATTTAGGCGAAAAATTCTTTGAATATTACGGAAAAGTTTTCGAGGAAGGCGCACTAACAGCACGCGAGAAATCGCTAATAGCACTTGCTGTAGCACACACAGAACAATGCCCATATTGTATAGACGCTTACACAAAAGATGGTTTGCAACGTGGCGTAACTAAAGAAGAAATGATGGAAGCCATACATGTAGGAGCTGCAATAAAAAGTGGAGCAACCCTAGCACATGGTGTTCAAATGATGAATAAAGTAAACAAATTAGACGGGTAATATTTTTGGCGCTACCACAAGGGTCGGGCTTTTCGCAGTCGCTTTTTTGTGTTGCATAGGTGCAACAACACAAAAAGAGCTCCAACAATGCTCCAATCCCTAGCGCAGTTATCTGCCAAGTGCTGTTTTCAAAATAGAAACAGTATCTTAATTTTAAAAAACTATTAATGGCAACAAAGTCCCTACAAAAACGCGAAAGCGACTTAGCAAATAGCAACAGGCAACTCGACATTTTATCGAACGGCATTTTCAAAAATGGAGAATTACCAACTTTTAAAAATAAAATTTCCGAAACTGGCCATTTTCCGCTTAAAGCGAAAAAACTCGAAATCCTGCAAATAAATGTAGGCTACATGTGTAACCAAGTTTGCGACCATTGCCATGTTGATGCTGGTCCAGACCGTAAAGAAATCATGACGCGCGATACCATGCGCGAATGTTTAGAGGTTATAAAAAACACAGGTGCTCACACTTTAGATTTAACAGGTGGCGCACCAGAAATGAACCCTGATTTCCGTTGGTTTGTAGAAGAAGCCGCAAAAGCAGGTATCAAAGATTTTATTGTTCGTTCTAATCTAACCATAATTAGAGCCAACAAAAAATACTACGATTTACCAGAATTCTTTAAAAAACACAATGTGCATGTTGTGAGCTCTATGCCACACTGGACACGTGGAAAAACCGATAAACAACGTGGAGACGGTGTTTTTGATAAATCTATTAGAGCGCTACAAGATTTAAATGCTATTGGCTACGGTATACCGGGTAGCGATTTACGTTTAGATTTGGTTTACAATCCCTCGGGAGCCTTTTTACCTGGCGATCAAGTTGCTATGGAAAAAGATTTCAAAAAAGCCTTGAAGGACGATTTCGATATCCAATTTCATAATTTATTTGCTATTACAAATTTACCTATCGCAAGGTTTTTAGATTTCCTTATTGCTTCAGAAAATTACGAAGACTATATGTACTCTTTAGTAGAAGCTTATAATCCAACTGCAGTTGAAAACGTAATGTGCACAAATACGCTATCCATAAGTTGGGATGGTTATTTGTTTGATTGCGATTTTAATCAAATGCTTAATTTACCAGTAAATAGCAAATCAAAACACATTAGCGAATACAATGAAGAATTACTGGAAGGTAGAAACATTGTGATTTCTCAACATTGTTACGGTTGTACCGCTGGTGCAGGTAGTAGCTGTCAAGGTGTAGTTGCTTAAAAGATGAAGAAAAATAAAATAGCCATATTAATTTTTGCTAACTCTGCCGAGAAGGAGATGGTTTCAAAACCATTACCCTCGCCCAGCAGTTTGTTTGAAGCGTTAAACCTTCAAACTATAAACATTGCAAAAAAAACAGGCTTACCTTATTTTCATCTTAGCGAAAACCAACAAATTGGAGTAAATTTTGGAGAACGTTTTACAAACGCCATTCAATCTGTTTACAATAAAGGTTATGATACCGTTATTACCATCGGGAATGACACACCACATTTAACAGCAAAACATATTTTAAAAACTGCAGAGAAACTAAAACATCACCATGTTGTTCTAGGCCCTTCGACAGATGGTGGTTTTTATTTAATGGGTTTAAAAAAGGATCTATTTAATCCTGATGTTTTCTTAAAATTACCTTGGCAAACTACCAATTTAAATAGGAATATTTCTAAAGTATTAGCTTCTGAAACTACCCAAATTCATTATTTAGAAGTATTAACCGATATTGATAATGCTTCGGATATAGAACGTGTTTTAAATAGTTTCAAAAGCATCTCGGCTGCTATTAAATCTATTCTACTTCAATCTATTTCAATTTCAACTAAAATAATAGCTTACCATATTACAGCCTTTCACAACTTCGTATTAAAAAGGCAACACAATAAGGGCTCTCCTGCTCTACTTCATTTACAATAGTTTTACGACATCAATCTTCACGAAGATTTTACTAACTTTTATTTAACTAAATGAAGCATATTTTACTATGCATAACGTTTGCCTTATTTGGCATTACGCATGCACAAACAACTATAACTGGTCGTGTTACAGATACGGAGAGCAACGCCCCTTTACCTTTTGTTAATATCTCAAGTAATAAAACAGGAACTATTAGCGATGAAAACGGAAACTATACTATTGAAGTAATATCTCAATCTAGCGTAATACAATTTTCTTTTCTCGGCTATAAAACGGAAACTATTAGCGTTGGAAACAAAACGGTTGTAAATGTGAGTTTATCGGAAGATGCCGCAGCACTAAATGAAATTGTTATTACAGCCTTAGGTATAAAACGAGATTCTAAAGCTTTAGGATATTCTGTACAAGCTATTAAATCGGAAAGCCTAACCAAAGTAAAAACGGTGAATTTCCTGGATAACCTCCAAGGAAAACTAGCCGGAGTTACCGTAACGCAAGGCGCAACAGGAGTTGGTTCTACGTCTAAAATCACCATTCGTGGTGAAGCCTCTTTCTCTAATAACAATCCGCTTTTTATTGTCGATGGCACACCTATTAACAACGAAACCGTTTTTAATTTTACAAATCAAGCTGCGGCAGGTTTTCAAGAAATAGATTTTGGTAATGGAGCCATGGAAGTCAATCCAGACGATATAGAATCGGTTACCGTTTTAAAAGGTGCAAATGCTGCTGCTCTTTACGGCACGCGCGCTGCGAACGGCGTTATTGTTATAAAAACTAAAGACGGCAACAAGCAAAAAGGGTTTCGTGTTAGTTTAAACACATCCATAACTGTGGATTCTGCTTTTAAACTTCCTGAATTTCAAAACGAGTACGGCCAAGGACAATCTGGCCAGTTTGAATATGTTGATGGTTTAGGAGGAGGAACAAGTGATAATATCACCTATTCTTGGGGCCCGAGATTAGATACAGGTATTTTAGTACCACAGTTTGATAGCCCTGTACAACTTACCAACGGTAATTTTGTTCGTGGTGGAGACACATCATTATATAACGATTTACCAATTACGGCAACACCCTTTACATCAAACCCAAACAACTTAAAAGATTTTTACAAAACAGGCTTAACAACCTCCAATAATATTGCTATTTCTAATGGTTTTGAGACTGGAAGTTACAGATTATCTTTTACCGATTTAAGAAGTGAATCTATTATTCCGGGTGTAAATTTGGATAGACAAACGGTAGCAACAAAACTTAACTTTAACCCTTCGGAAAGAACCGAAATAAACACCTCTATAAGCTACGTTAATTCCAGCAGTGACAATAGGCCTGCAAATGGCTACGGAAGTGAAAACGCAAATTATTCATTAGTTGCATGGGGACCGCGTTCTTTAGATATTAATAATTTAAAAAACTACTGGCAACCTGGTTTAGAAGGTGTACAACAATATTCTTTTAACTATACATTTTTTGATAATCCTTATTTTATTTTATCAGAAAACAGAAACGGGTTTGAACGTGATAGAATATTTGGAAACATTGCTATAAAACAAGAACTAGCTAATCATTTAAGGGTAACGCTTAGAACAGGAATGGACTACAGTAGTGAAACGCGTCAATTTATTAGAAATTTTAGCAGCAATCGTTTTCAAAATGGCGCTTATGCCGAGCACGATGTAAAATACAGAGAAATAAATACCGATTTTTTAATTAACTATAATAACACGTTCGGGAATTTATCTTTTGATATTTCTGTTGGTGGCAACCGTTTAAATCAAACAGCTTCTACAAAACAATCGCAAACGGTAAACTTAGCACAACCTGGTATTTTCAGCTTAAACAATGCTGCATCGCCTATTGAAGTTTTTCAATTTGAAAGTGAAAAACGTATAAACTCCCTTTATAGCGTTGCTAAATTAGGGTATAAAAACTATTTATTTTTAGATATTACTGGTAGAAATGATTGGTCGAGTGCCTTAGCTACTCCTTTTTCTGTAGACGGAACATCTTTTTTCTACCCATCGGTTTCTACAAGTTTTGTTTTATCCAACGTTGCGAAACTACCTCGTTTTGTTTCATTTGCAAAATTACGCACTAGTCTGGCTCAAGTAGGTAACGATACGAGTCCTTACCAAACCTCTGGAACATTTGTTTCGCAAACTACATTTAATGGAGATGCTACTTTTAGTAATCAAGATTTTATACCAAATGCCAACTTAAAACCAGAACAAACTACAAGTTTTGAAATTGGTGCAGACCTTCGTTTTTTTAAAGATCGCCTAAATTTCGATTTCACTTATTACAATGCAGACACTAAAGACCAAATTATTTCTTTACCAATTGCTACCTCTTCTGGATACAACCAACAAGTTGTAAATGGAGGAACAGTAAACACACAAGGTGTTGAAATTGTACTTGGCATAACACCTATTAAAACTAAAAACTTTAATTGGGATTCTACATTTAACTTTGCAACCAACCGTTCTACAGTTAAAGATTTACCGCAAAATGATGGCAGATTAACCTTAGCCTTTAGTAGAATTTATGACAGTGCAGACCAAACCGTTTGGTTTCAGGTTGAAGAAGGCGGACGCCTTGGTGATTTCTACGGTACTGGATATTCTAAAAATGGCAACGGTGAATTTATTATAGATGATAACGGACGTTTTATTGCAGATAATACTTTAAAAAAACTAGGTAATTCTAATCCCGATTTCACTTTAGGATGGAATAATAATTTCACCTTAAAAAACTGGAATTTAAACTTCCTTTTCGATTGGAGACAAGGTGGCGAAATTGTATCAAGAACGCGCGCTTTAGGTAATGTTGGCGGACAATTAGTAGAAACAGCCTATAGACCAGATGCCGGTATTATTGCCCAAGGTGTTAACCAAAACACAGGCTTAGCGAATACAACAGCCGTTACTGCAGAAAGCTATTACAGACAATTTTACGACAGAAATCACGAAGAAAACAATGTATATGATGCTTCCTTTTTAAAGCTTCGTCAGTTTGCTTTAGGTTATAACTTTAAACTTAACGAAGGCTTTCTAGGCCTTACTAACCAAGCAGAATTAACGATTTCTTTTACAGGAAATAATCTATTCGCTATTACTGAAAACCCACATTTCGATCCAGAACAAATAGCCGTTCAAGGAAATGGTTTTGTTAGTGGTGTTGAAGACTTAAGCTATGCTACAACACGAAGTTTTGGTTTTAAAGTAGGCATTGATTTTTAAAACATTTTTCCGTTTTAACGGAAATGAAAATATTAATTTATGAAAAACATTATATATATATTATCCTTTTTGATTCTATTGATTACAGTAAGCTGCACCAATGATTTTCAAAATATAAACACAAACCCAAACGCTCCGGTTTCTGTACAACCTAGTTTATTACTACGCCAAGTTATTTATAATTTCGGAGAAGAAATGAGTTATGAAGGTTTTGTTGCTGGTGATTTATTATCGCAACATCGTACAGCTTTAGATTTTAATTTATTTGATAGACATGCACTTAAATCACCACAATTAGGCGGAAACCCTTGGCCTGTATTCTACACAAATTTACGAGATAACGAAATTATTTTAAATCAGTCGAGAACTTCCGAAGCCTTTAAAGTTTACGAAGGACCTGCATTAATTTTAAAAGCTTATATGGCTGCTGGACTAACCGACTTATTTGGAGATGTTCCTTATTTTGAAGCTTTTAATGGCTCTACAATTACAGTTACCCCAAGTTATGATAATCAAGAAGATATTTATCTAATGGAAGGAGGTATTCTCGACAACCTTAACAAAGGTATCATCGCAATTCAGAACTACAAAGATGCTATTCCTCTAGAAGGCGACATTTTATTTAATGGAGATTTAGAAGCTTGGATACGTTTTGCTAATTCATTAAAAATAAAGCACCTTATCAGAATTTCTAACAAAGAAGATGTGGCTGCAGAATTACAATCACTTTTTGATGATGACAACTATATAAAAGATAATTTACAGAATGCTGTTTTCGACTTTACGAATTCTGACCCAAATAGTTTTAGACTAGCACAATTAAGGGTTGGTGATTTTAACAACTTTGTACTTTCTGAAACTATGGAAGATATTTTAACCGACTTAAACGATACGCGAATAAATACGCTATTCAAGCCTTTTTCAAACTCAACAACGAATGAATTTAACGGTTTACTTAACGGTATCGACGCTACCTCAACAGCTATATCTTTAGCTAATTACTCATTAGCAGGAACTATTTTTAGAGAAGACACCTCTACTCTGGATGCTAATTTTATAACTGCTTGGGAAGTGCATTTCGCTTTCGCGGAAGCTGCTTCAAAAAACTTAATCACAGCTGATGCACAGCAACTCTATGAAACCGGTGTTACATTGGCTTTTGAGTATTGGCACACAGAATTACCTCTAGACTACTTAACAAATAATGCTGCTTTTAACGCTGTTGGCAAAACGCCTTTAGAGCAAATTATAACCCAAAAATGGATTGCAAATACTATAAACGGTTATGAAGGTTGGATTGAATATAACCGAACAGGTTTCCCCGAATTACAAACTATTTCGGCAAGTTTAAATAATGATTTAATACCTCTTAGAATGCCCTACCCTGCCGAAGAAGAAACGCTTAACGCAGAAAACTATTTGGAAGCTGCTCTAAAAACAGATAATAACAGCATTAATATACCAGTATGGTGGAATGAATAACCTAGACACAACAACATTGCAATGGCTATTAATTATAACATCTAGTTTGATTTTATTTTTTATATCGCCGTTCGCTAAAACGAAAGATCAGTTTTTTAAAGCCACTAAAAGGTTAAAAAAGCCGAACACCTTAGTTTTAACGGGTAGCTTAATAATTTCTTGGATTTTTGCCAAAAGCATTACCAATGCGGCGAACCTCGGTTTAAGTTTTGGTATTGTTGGCGGCGTGGCTTATGCTGGTTATTATTTATCATTTGCCGTTGCAGGCATATTGCTTTATCAGCTTAGAGTTAAAGGTGGTTTTGAAAGTATTCATGAATTTTTAACAACAAAGTTTGGTAAAGGTGCCATGGCCATTTTTTCAATTTTAATTGCTTTTAGGTTGTTTAATGAAGTTTGGAGTAACACCATGGTTATTGGTAGTTATTTTGGAGGACCGGGAAGCACGCCATATTATTGGTCTATAATTCTGTTCACGTTACTAACTTTAGCTTACGCTCTAAAAGGAGGATTAAGTAGTTCTATTTTTACAGATGTTATTCAAATGGGGTTATTTTCAGTTTTACTAATCATTATTTTATACAATATTTTTTCAATTGAAAACTTTTCAACTCAAGATATTGCATCTTCTGGCACGTGGAGTTTCGAATTAGGTTTAAACTTATTTTTCGCAGCTATTATTCAATCTTTTAGCTACCCATTTCATGACCCCGTTTTAACAGATAGAGCGTTTATAAGTTCTCCAAAAGTAACACGCAGAAGTTTTTTAATTGCGAGTATTTTAGGTGCTTTCTGTATAATTTCATTTAGTGTAATTGGTGTTTATGCACAAACCCACAATATGCAAGGGCAAGCTGCTGTTGAAGTAGGTAAAGCCTTTGGTGTATTCATTTTACTTATTATAAATTTTATCATGATTACGTCGGCTGCATCTACCCTAGATTCAACATTTTCATCCTTTTCAAAACTATTATCAATAGATTTAAACCTAGGTAAGAATGTAACCTTTGGTCGTGTATCCATGGTACTTATTGCTATTTTAGGCACAATTCCTATTTTTTTAAATGCTGAAATATTATCGGCTACAACCATATCGGGAACTATGGTTATAGGTTTAACACCTGTGTTTTTATTCTGGAATATAAAAGTTCCTAAAATAAGTTATTACCTCAGCGTGACATGCGGATTAATTTTCGGCATCATATTAGTATTAGAAATATTCCCCGAATCACTCATTTTTACACAAGGAAAATATGCCGATTTACTATGGATTAATTTCTGGGGCGTTTTAAGTTGTATCACATTATATATTATTCCAAAATGGATAAAAAAATAGAAAATTTAGGTCAAATTTCTGGCAAAGTATTACTTTTTGGTGGCGTCTATAGCAACCTTCAAGCTTTAGAAGCAATAAAACAAATTGCTGAAAAAGAAAATATTCTTCCAGAAAATTGTATTTGTACTGGTGATATTGTGGGCTATTGTGCACAACCTGAAGAAACCGTGCAATTGTTCAAAATATGGAATGCAAAAAGCATTGCGGGTAATGTTGAAATACAACTTAGCGAAGGTGCTACAGATTGCGGTTGCGAATTTAAAAAAGGTTCGCGCTGCGATGGGTTTTCTCAGCAATGGTATCCTTATGCACAAAGTAAACTTTCAAAAGATTCTTTAAATTTTATAGACAGTTTACCAGATCATATTACCTTTAATTACGCTGGCAAAGAAGTGATAGTTGTTCATGGCTCTTATGAAAATACTTCAGAATTTATTTTTAAATCTTCGCCTTGGAAAACGAAAGCGCCAAACTTTCTAGAAAACAAATACGATGTTGTTATTGGCGGTCATTGTGGTTTACCATTTCAAGATGAACATGAAGATAAATTATGGATAAACCCAGGTGTAATTGGGATGCCAGCAAACGACGGAAACCCTAGTGTGTGGTATGCTATTTTAGACGATTCGCAAAACACATTCAGCTTTAAACATCACAGTTTATCCTATAATTATAGATTAACAAATAAACTCATGCAAAACGGGCTTTTACCAAAAGAATACGCAAGAACTATTATTACTGGTATCTGGGATAACACCGAGATTTTACCGGCTATAGAAAGTGGTTTGCAAGGCTTTGGCGTTAATATAAATTAACACCAAATCACCATCAATTGTAATTTTATTAAATTTGAGAGACTAAATCGATATGAAAAACAGCTTATTTTTATTAATACTTCTTCAAGGGGTTTCTTTGTTTGCTCAAAAATCTATTGACAAATTATTAAAACAATATAACGATAATAGTGTGCCTTATATAAGCGTACAAGAACTAGCTATGCCAAACACTAACGCCACTATTCTCGATTCCAGAGAACTCAAGGAATACGAAACTAGCCATTTAAAAAATGCCATTCATGTTGGTTACGATCATTTTAAAATAGATAGTGTTTATAAAAAAGTACCGAATAAAGAATCTAAAATAGTAGTGTATTGCTCCGTTGGTATTCGTTCAGAATCAATAGCCGATAGTCTTAAAAAAGCAGGATACACACATGTAGAGAATTTATATGGTGGAATTTTTGAATGGAAAAGCAATGATTTCCCTGTATATAATAGAGAAGAGAAAGAAACAGATAGTATTCATACATTTAATAAAGTATGGAGTAAATGGCTAAAAAAAGGAATAAAAGTATATGAATAAAGAACTCGTTATTGTTTTTGTGAAAAACATAAAACTAGGAAAAGTAAAAACTAGACTAGCCAAAACGATTGGAAATCAAGGGGCATTTGATGTTTATACCGAATTGGTAGAAGTTACAGAAAAAGCTACTAAAAACCTTAAAGCAGACAAACGTATTTATTTTTCTGAAACCATAGTGGAATCTATGTGGAAAAACGATTATAAAACAGTCCAAAATGGCCCTGATCTAGGAGAACGTATGAGTAATGCTTTCCAACAAGGTTTTAAAGATGGTTATGAGCGTATTGTGTTAATCGGTTCCGATTTACCAGATATCACAGCCACACAAATAAACTCAGGATTAGAAGCTCTTAACAAAAGTGATGTGGTATTTGGACCTGCTGAAGATGGCGGCTATTACTTAGTTGGTTTTTCTAAATTTTATAATTTTGTCTTCCAAAACAAACCTTGGAGTCAAGACAATTTATTAAAAGAAACGTTAAGCCAATTAAAAGAAAATCGAGTAACTTTTAGTACTTTAGAGACCTTAAATGATATTGATACTTTTGAAGATTTAATAGCTTCAAAATTTTATCAATCTAACTTAGAGTTACAAAAAAAACTAAAACAATTACATGATTAAATTTATAGAAGAAACAGTAGATTACTTAAAAGAAAAAGGATTTGAAAGCCCAGAAATAGGTATCATTTTAGGTACAGGGTTAGGCAAACTTGTAGATGAAATAAATATTATAAAAGAAGTAAGCTACAACCACATCCCTAACTTCCCGACAGCCACTGTAGAATTTCATAAAGGAAAACTTATCTATGGCGAACTAGAAGGCAAAAAGGTAATTATAATGCAAGGACGTTTTCATATATATGAAGGCTATAGCTTGCAAGATGTTACGTATCCTGTTCGTATTATGGAAAAACTAGGAATAAAAACGTTATTGGTTTCTAATGCTTCTGGAGCTATAAATCTAGACTATAAAAAAGGTGAGCTTATGCTTATCGACGATCATATAAATTTACAAGGCAGTTCGCCTTTAGCTTTTAAAGGTGTTGAACAATTAGGAGAACGTTTCGCAGATATGAGCCTGCCTTATGATACCGAAATTAACGCTAAATTCAAAAGTATTGCTAAATCAAACAACATAAAACTTCACGAAGGTGTTTACGCCAGTGTAGTTGGCCCACAACTAGAAACCCGTGCAGAATACCGCATGCTAAAAATTATTGGTGCAGATGCCGTTGGTATGAGTACTGTTCCAGAAATTATTGTTGCTAACCATTTAGGATTAAAAGTAGCAGCCATTTCTGTATTAACAGATGAGTGCGACCCAGAAAACTTAAAACCAGTAGATATTAGCGAAATAATTGCTATCGCTTCTAAAGCAGAACCAAACATGATTACGCTTTTTAAAGAATTGATAAAAACAATCTAATTTGAAAATATTACTATCCTTTATTATACTAGCATTATCAATATACAAAGTGTTAACTAGTTTTATGTTAAACGAAAAATACGGTATACTTTTCGATATGAAAATAAATATTTGGATTTACAGAGCTATATGGGCTATAGCAGGTTTATCATTTGCATACAACCTTTTTAAAATATACAAAGACAAAAAGCGATTTGGTATATAATTGTGCTTAAGATTCCGCTTTACACTAGTTTGATTTACCTTAATAATCAGGATTAGATTATTTAGTTTTATATGAATAAATACCTAGACATAATAAAAAATGCTTATTCCGGTTATTGGAATTACCTTAAAAACGAGATACTTTTTCCAAACCAATGGGATAACTATTTTTATGGATTAATAGCCATTTCTCTAATAGTTTGGGGATTGGAGATTGTATTTCCATGGCGTAAAAATCAATCTATTTTTCGAAAAGATTTTTGGTTAGATACCTTTTACATGTTTTTCAATTTCTTTTTATTAAACCTTATTATATTAATTGCACTTTCTAATACAGCCGCAGAATTTTTTAATGATCTTTTAAAAACAATTGGGTTATCTCTAAATGATTTTCAACTCTTTAATGCTAACGATTTACCAAAATGGCTCGGTTTAATCATTTTCTTTTTGGTATCCGATTTTGTTCAATGGAACACGCATAGATTACTGCACCGTTTTGAGTTCTTTTGGAATTTCCATAAAGTACATCACTCGGTAAAAGAAATGGGGTTCGCAGCTCACTTACGCTATCACTGGATGGAGCCCATAGTTTATAAATCACTTCTATATATTCCGCTAGCATTAATTGCAAATTACAGTGCGCAAGATGTTGCTATTGTTTATTTTTTCAGTATTGCTATAGGTCATTTAAATCACGCCAACTTAGGTTGGGATTATGGCCTTTTAAAATATGTATTTAATAATCCTAAAATGCATATTTGGCACCATGTAAAAAGTCTACCAAAAGATGTTAGGTTTGGCGTAAACTACGGACTAACATTAAGTATTTGGGACTACATTTTTAAAACCGATTACGTGCCTCACGATGGTAGAGACATTGAATTAGGGTTTGATGATGATGAAAAATTTCCAAAAAATTTTATTAGTCAAGAACTTTACCCTTTGAAAAAATGAAAAATTTAATTTACTTCAGTTTTAGTTTTTTTTTGCTCGCTTGTAGTGCCAATAAAACAGTTACACAATTACCTCAACAAAACATGCCTTCTACCCTACCAGCAGTAACCGTTGAACCAGAAAAAATAGAAAAAACCGAGTCAATAAAAGAAAGTAGCGAAACAGAAATCAATACTATTAATATTACCAAAGAACCAGTAAGCGAAACTAATAGCACTGAAGAAACTGTTAATAAAGATATTGCAGCACCGCATAAATTATGGAATGAGTTATTACAAAAACACGTTTCGGATGCTGGACATGTAAATTACAAAACCTTTAAAACGGAGAGATCAAAACTACTAAGCTACATACAGGATTTAAACCTCATCTATTCTGATGATAGTTTTAAATCGCTTTCTAAAGAAGAAGCTCTCGCCTTTTGGATTAATGCCTACAACGCCATGACGGTAGATTTAATTCTTCGAAACTACCCGATAAAAAGCATAAAAGACATCGATAAACCTTGGGATCAACGTTATTGGAAATTAGGTGAAAAATGGTTTAATTTAAATGATATTGAACATGAAATTTTACGCAAAATGGACGAACCAAGAATTCATTTCGCCATTGTTTGTGCTTCGGTTTCTTGCCCTAAATTACAAAACACAGCTTTTACAGCTTCTAATATTGAAACACAACTAACCTATGCTACTAAGGAATTTTTAAGTGATCCGGAACGTAATGAAATTTCAGAAAACAGTATCAAGATTTCAAAAATATTTCAATGGTTCTCTAAAGATTTTAAGAAAAACGGCGATTTAATTGACTTTTTAAATCAATATTCAGATGTTGAAATTTCAGCGAAAGCGAAAAAAAGTTTTAAGGATTACAACTGGAATTTGAATGAATAAAATATCCATCATAATTCCTGTTTTAAATGAAGCTGAAACTATTGAAAATTTACTTTTCTACCTGATAGATTGTTCTTCATTAAATAATATCTCGGAAATTATTGTTGTTGATGGTGGCAGTACAGATGGTACGATACCGATAATTAAAAACTTAGGCCTAAATATTAAAGTTTTAAACTCTGAAAAAGGTCGTGCCAAACAAATGAATCTTGGAGCAAGTGAGGCTAACGGTAATATTCTATACTTTCTACATGCCGATTCTTTACCGCCAAATAGATACGATCAACTGATATTATCGGCTATAGAAAACGGCAACGCTGCAGGTTGTTTTAAAATGAAATTCGACTCTAACCATTGGTGGCTAAAACTAGCGAGTTGGTTTACGCAGTTTAATTGGCAAGTGTGTCGTGGCGGTGACCAAAGCTTATTTATTACTCACTCCCTTTTTAAAGATATTGGTGGCTTTGATGAAAACTTCACCATTTACGAAGACAACGATTTTATTGCCAAATTATACCAACGTAAGCAATTTGTGGTAATACAAGAATGGCTAACAACCTCTGCTAGAAAATATAATAGTCATGGTATTTGGAAACTTCAATTTCATTTTTGGGCTATTCATTTAAAAAAACGATTTGGGGCTACACCAGAAAAACTACACCAATACTACCTAAAACACATCGCGACTAATTAACTAAAAAACAGTTAATTAAAACAAACCTATGCTTTTTTATCAATGTTTTAACATCCATTTCGTTTTATGTTAAAAACTGATAAAATTCACTTAAATAAAAATTAAATGTTACAAATGGTTCGGTAATTCGTCTACTTTTATAAGAAACAACAATATACATGAAACATTTCTACATTTTTATTGCCACCGGTTTATTATCAATTTACGGCCACTCACAAGAATCTCTTAGTGCCAAAATTTTAGATTCTCTTACGCAAGAACCTATTCCGTATGCCACTATTTCTATTAATAACAATTCGGGTGTTATTAGTAACGCCAATGGAGATTTTCTTATTTATTTAAATAAAAAAACGGCCAGTCAAGATTCTTTAAAAATTAGATGTTTGGGTTACGAAACCAAACAATTTCTAGCTAAAAACTTTAAAGACAGTATTGTTTTTCTAAGCACAAAGGCCATGGAATTGGATGAAGTTTTAGTTTCTAATAAAAACTATACGCCCGAGGAAATTATTGAAAAAATACAGGAAAACCTAGAAAACAATTACGATCATAATTTTACAAAAAGCAAACTATTTTACCGAGCCTCATCGTTTCAAAACTTAATAAAAAATGATGTTGAAGTCAACGAATCGACTATTCCGGAATTTAACCAACAATTTATAGATAGCTTAGTTGCTGCTATTCCTAAAAATGCTGACGATTACACTGAAATTCTAGCCAACTTATATGGTAAACCTGGTAAAGGTGATGATCAAAAAATAGATATTATTAAAGCTTCGCATTTATACGACAAAAGCGCAGAAATGAGTTTTGAGAGTTACGAAGAAAAGCTAAATACAATTCTAAAAAAACACGTAAAACGCGATTCATATTTCAAAATTAAATCAGGTTTCTTTGGTGTAAAAACAGATATAGACTCTACTGCTTTTGATTATGGTGAGCAAAAGGAAGACGTTAAAAAAACGGAAGCCATGCTTGCAGAAGAACAAAAGAAAGAAGCAGAGCGTAAAAAAGATTTTTCTAATTACCGTAAATCGGCCATTGCAAGACTTGAACATGGTAGCTTTATTTTTGAAGACAGCGATTTAAACTTTTTAGAAAAACAAAATCGTTTTGAATTCAAAGTTGAAGATTATAGTTTTTTAAATGATGAATTTGTTTATAAAATAAGCTTTACTCCAAAACGAAAAGAAGATTTTAAAGGAACAATTTATGTGAATACAGATGATTTCGCGATTGTTAGAATAGATTATGAAAACGTAAAAGTCCTTAAAAACTTTAAATTACTAGGCTTATCTCACACAAGAAACTTAAAAAAAGGAACCCTTATTTATTCTAAAAACGAAGCCGAAAAATACACTTTAAAATATGCTGAGTTAGAAGAAGGTAGTCAATTTGGTATTAAACGTCCGTTAACCATTATTGAAAAAAATAAGCACGTTAAAGGCAGACGCAAACAAAACGAATTAGATACCGATATTCATTTTGTAATGGCGATTAAAGAAAAAAGTGAATTAGTAGTTTTTGAAAACGAACAAATAACGGAAGTTACCTTTAACGACTTTACAGAAAAACCAAAAGTAGAACCGGTGTATTTACCAAAATACGATCCGGAATTTTGGAAAGGTTATAACGTCATTGAGCCAAACCAAGCTATTAAAGATTTTAAGAGTTTGGAATAAACAATCAAACACTTATTATCATTATTTTTTTGTGATGTAGACAAAGTAGAGACCACACATGGAACTAGATATTCGTTATGTGATGTTTACTTTGTCTACATGACATTACTGTTATTGATGACACGATGAAAACTAATCTTTATTACGCCCTTTTTCATTTGGATACAAGATGTAAACAGGATCACTTTGTAAAAACGTTTTAGTTTCAATATCCATACCAGAAATCCTACCTTTAAATGCAGCACCTGTATCTACATTCCAGATATTAACGGCATTCATAGGTATATCACATTTAAAATTAGTTGTTGGTGTGTGCCCAATATAAATTTCGTGATAATGTTTTAATCTATTTGGATAGAAATAAGAATCAATCTTTAAATTATTATCTATCGCCAAAGCCATCTCCCAAAGTGTTCTATCAAAATACAAGGTTGGCTTATGTACTTCTTTTTCAACGCCGTGCATAGATGTAAACCCTGCATGAAGAAACAATCGGTTTTGGTTATCTAAATAGTAAAACTTTAAGTTTTCAAAAAAAGCAATCTGTTCCTCTTTTTCTTCTTTTGTAAAACCATTATAACTCGCCATAGTTTCTTTTCCGCCGTGCACATACCACGTTTGGTTTACTTCTCCCGTTTTTAGCCATTCTTCGCACCAAACATCATGGTTACCTCTTATAAACACACAGTTTATCTTTTTGGATAAATCCATTAAAAGCTGAACAACTTGAGCAGATTCACTCCAACCATCTACATAATCACCCATAAAAATAAGGTTATCATCATCTTTAACTTCTAACTTATTTAAAAGTTGAACTAATGCTTTTAACCCACCGTGAATATCTCCAATTACAATTGTTCGCATGTGTACTTTCTTTTTCCGCAAAGCTAATTGAATATAAATAATTTAAAAAATTGTAATATTAAATTTAAATTAAAAATCATTTTACAGATTCTTTATTAAAATGCTGTCTATTCAATAATTAAAAGACCTGATAATCAAATATGTTATAAATAATTTAATTATATTTAATACCAAATTAAACTTTAGCAAACTAAACACCACACACCTTGAAAATAGAAAAAATACTTGTAGCCAATAGAGGCGAAATTGCCATTAGAATTTTTAGAGCTTGTACAGAAATCAACATAAAAACAATCGGCATTTACACTTTTGAAGACCGCTATTCCTTACACCGATATAAAGCTGACGAATCTTACCAAATTGGAGAAGATAATGAACCTTTAAAGCCCTATTTAAATATTGATGCAATTATAAAAATCGCATTAAAAAATGGTGCGGATGCTATACACCCTGGTTATGGTTTTTTATCTGAAAATGCAGACTTTGCACAAGCTTGTGAAGACAATAATATTATTTTTATTGGCCCAAAAGTATCTGTTTTAAAAGCTTTAGGTGACAAAATTATGGCCAAAACAGTGGCCGTTGAAAATAACATTCCTATTATTCAAAGTAACGAAAAGCCGTTAACTGATATTAACGTAGCCATTTCCGAAGCTAAAAAAATTGGTTACCCTATTATGCTAAAAGCAGCTTCTGGCGGTGGCGGACGAGGAATGCGAGTAATTAGGAAAGAAGACGATCTTAAAAGTGCCTTTAACGAAAGTAAACGCGAGGCTTTAAATGCTTTTGGTGACGATACCGTTTTTCTTGAAAAATTTGTAGAAAACCCAAAACATATAGAAATTCAAGTTGTTGCTGATAGTTTTGGTAATACCGTCCATTTATATGAACGTGATTGCTCTGTACAAAGACGTTATCAAAAAGTGATTGAGTTTGCCCCTTCTTACGGTTTAAAAGATGAAACAAAGCAAGCACTTTATAACTATGCTATTAAAATTTGTAAAGCAGTAAATTACAATAATATTGGTACGGTTGAGTTTTTAGTGGACGATGATGATTCTATTTACTTTATTGAAGTAAACCCACGTGTACAAGTAGAACATACCGTTACCGAGGTTATCACGAATATCGATTTAATAAAAACTCAAATTTTTATTGCTGGTGGTTATAAGTTATCGGACGAGCAAATTAAAATTCCGAATCAAGAATCTATTCATATAAACGGTTACGCGCTGCAATGCAGAATTACAACCGAAGACCCACAAAACGATTTTAAACCCGATTACGGCACTGTTTCGGCATATAGAAGTGCGTCTGGTTTTGGTATTCGGTTAGATGCGGGAAGTATATATCAAGGCGCTACTATTTCGCCTTTTTTCGATTCTATGCTGGTAAAAGTCACCGCAAATAGTAGAACGCTTGATGGTGCTAGTAGAAAAATTCGTCGAGCTTTAGCAGAATTCAGAATTCGAGGTGTAAAAACCAATATGCCTTTTCTAGATAACATTTTAAAACATGACACCTTTAGACAAGGAAAAGTTACGGTTAATTTCATTAAAGCGAATCCAGATTTATTCATATTTAAAGCGCCTAGAAATAGAGCGACAAAACTGATTACTTATTTAGGCGATGTTATTGTAAACGGAAATGCAGATGTTAAAAAAATAGATCATTCTAAAACCTTTATAAAACCAAAAGTTCCAAAATTTGATGCCGATGCCAGATTCCCTGAAGGCACCAAAGATTTACTAACCAAATTAGGTCCAGAAAAGTTCTCGCAGTGGTTAATGAATGAAAAGAAGGTTCATTTTACAGATACCACCATGCGTGATGCACACCAAAGTTTATTGGCCACACGTATGCGAACTTTCGATATGATGAAGGTTGCCGAAGGTTACGCCAAAAACCATCCAGATATTTTTAGCATGGAAGTTTGGGGCGGTGCTACTTTTGATGTTTGCTTGCGCTTTCTTCAAGAAAACCCATGGGAACGTTTACGCATGCTACGCAAAGCAATGCCCAATTTATTATTACAAATGCTTATTCGTGGATCTAATGGTGTTGGCTACAAAGCTTATTCCGATAATTTAATTGGCGAATTTGTAGAGCAATCTTGGGAAAATGGTGTTGATGTTTTTAGAATTTTTGATTCTCTAAACTGGATGAAATCTCTTGGCCCATGCATAGAACATGTGCGCACAAGAACTGGCGGTCTAGCCGAAGGTTCTATTTGCTATACCAACGATATTTTAAATCCAGAAAACACAAAGTATAACTTAAAATATTATGTTAATCTAGCCAAAGAAATAGAAAATGCAGGTGCGCATATTTTAGGCGTAAAAGATATGGCAGGTTTACTAAAACCTTATGCAGCTTACGAATTAATTTCAGCATTAAAATCGGAACTTAAAATCCCAATTCACTTGCATACACATGATACTTCATCTATACAATCGGCAACGTATTTAAAAGCTATTGAAGCAGGTGTAGATGTTGTAGATGTTGCTCTCGGTGGCTTATCTGGATTAACCTCGCAACCAAACTTTAACTCCGTAGTTGAAATGATGAAATTTCAAGACCGAGCAAGTCGTATTAATATCGATTCTTTAAATGAATATTCTAATTACTGGGAAACCGTAAGAGAATATTATTATCCATTTGAATCGGGTTTAAAGGCAGGATCGGGAGAAGTCTTTAAACATGAAATTCCTGGCGGACAATATAGTAACCTAAAACCGCAAGCTAGAGCATTAGGCTTGGAAGATCGTTTTCATGAAATCACCAAAATGTATGGTGAAGTGAACACGCTTTTTGGAGATATTATAAAAGTAACGCCTAGTTCTAAAGTAGTTGGAGATATGGCGCAATATTTAGTGAGTAACAATTTAACCATTCAAGATGTGATAGAACGCGGCGATACGATTTCGTTTCCGCAGTCGGTTGTAGATTTATTTAAAGGCGAATTAGGTCAACCGGTAGGTGGATTTCCTAAGGCGCTCCAAAAGCTGATTTTAAAAGGTCAAGAACCTTATACCGACAGACCAAATGCGCATATTCCGCCGTTAGATATTGATAAAGAATTTAAAGCCTTCAAAAAAACATTTGAACATGATTTAAGTAGAACCATTGATTATACAGATTTCCTATCCTATCAGCTCTATCCAAAAGTATTTACAGATGCTTTCAATAAGCATTTAAAGTATGATAACCTCATGAATTTACCAACCAAGAATTTTTTCTACGGTATGGAAATTGGAGAGGAAACTATTGTAGAATTAGATAAAGGAAAAACACTACTTATCACTTTAGATTCCATAGGAAAAGCTAATGAAGATGGTATTGTAACCGTTTATTTTAAAGTGAATGGCCAAGGCCGAAGTGTTAAAATTAAAGACACATCAATAAAAGTTAATAAAGTTGAAAACATAAAAGCAGACAAAGCTGATGCCAATGAAATTGGAGCACCTTTACAAGGTATGCTATCTACTATTCTCGTTAAAAAAGGCGAAAAAGTAAATAAAAATCAACCCTTATTTATTATTGAAGCCATGAAAATGGAAACAACCATTACAGCAACTACAGATAGTACGGTTAAGAAAATTATTTTAAAAACTGGCTTTATGGTGAATTCTGAAGATTTGGTTGTTGTTTTGGAATAAACACAACATTATTTAATAAAAAAATGCCCAAATTAAACTGTATTTCACACTTACAGTTTAATTTGGGCATTATATATTATACTATTTATTACGATTGAAATACACGCTTTTTAACATTGAAAACCTGTTTCAATTTTTGAAAAAAACTAGCCTCCGTATTTGTTTGTTTGCTCATTTTTGAGACTGAACTCTTTTCTTCGTGTAATACTTGATAACAGTGGTAAGCTTGGGATATAAACATAATTTTAGGTTTTATAAAAAACTGAACATTTTAAATGTCCCATTTTATTATTAATTAAGATTTGGACTTGTTTTTGTAATAATTTACACTGCAAAGATATAGTCATCATCCATTTTTCAAAACACTGAAATTAATATATTTGTATGCTTATTTATCTGTTAATTTTGCATCATTTTGGGGTAAAATCAATGTATTGTAAGTAAACTAAAAAAAAAATCACTAATTAAATAGAAAGAATTTTCTTCCGAATAAAATATTTTTTTTTCGTAAAAACGCTTTAGCAATTAAAAAAATGGCAAAGCATCGATAAACTAAAAGTACTGACCAATACCAAACACTAAACCTTGTGTAGCGTTTTTAGAAACACCATAGCCATAATCTATTCTAAAAACAGCATTATAGATCTTCTTATGAAAAAAACGTAACCCAATGCCTGGATAAAGTTTCATATTTTTACTTCTACTAAAATCGGATAGTTCACCACCGGGATTTCGCCAAGAACCAGCATCTACAAAGGCATTACCTTGCAGAACAAACCAATCTTTTTCAAAAAGTGTGTGGCGGTATTCTGTATTAACGACTATTACACCCGTACCTCTATCTATGGTATTCCCTACGCCACGTATATTAACATTGTTATCTACAGAAAACGGTGCAAAAGGGGTATCGTTATTAGATGCTAAACCCAACCGAATTCTATTTGCCCAATTGCCTTTTTCCCCAACTCTTTTGAAGAGAAAAAAATCGTTCCAACCAATAAAAAAATCTTCGACACCTTCGCGTCTAGATGTTACAAACTGAAAATTAAACTGACTTCTAAATCCCGATATATACTGATAAGAATAATCTAAATTATTAAACTCGTAAATCCCTTTTAAAAGCCATTTAGGTATATTTAGTTCTAATGGAACCTCTGGACTTGTTTCCCCGCTTTCGTATTTATAATCTTCAACAAAAGTATTTATCCCAAGTTCTAGTTTGTTGCTAAAATTAAACTCGTACAAGCCAGAAAGCCCTATAGACTTATTATTATACCGATAATAAGCCGATGTATTATTAAAAAACACCGGTTCTAACGTTGTTAAACTCTGCAAATTAAAAGCCAAACCTAATTGTTTGGAAAACAAATAAGGTGCTCTAAAATTTAAAGCATAACTATGGAAAACATCTTTTTGATAAAATGCACCAACGGTAATATTTCTTCCTAAGGCATTAAATTCGGTTAACCCTAATCGATATGCAAATTCATCATTATCGGTTGTATAAATATTTAATGAAGGAATGAGTGTGAAGTTTTCTTCAATACCATAAAACACATTATAGCTGCCTTCTTCCGTAGGAAATACTTGATAATACGCATGAGCTACCGAAGGCAAACGTTTTAGGCGCTTAATATCTTGTTCAATAACCGTAGAATCTAAAACACTACCACTTTTTATGGAGGCCAAACTTTTTAAAAAAGACGTTTTTAGTTTTTTATTTCCTTGAATTTTTAAATCGGCAATAATATGGTTTTGTGAAACACCACTAAAACAGATTAGTAATAAAATAAAGAGTAGTTTTTTTTTCATTATTTAGCAGCAAATGGCGTCATGATTACTTGGTTTACCCAATTATCTAAGCTCACGTCCATTACTGTAAATATATAATTATTTCCTGATATTAAATTTGGTGGTGTATTTGGAGTAATATTTAGCACCACATTATCTAGTTTATAATATTGAAATTGATTGTTGAATGTATATGTTCCGGAAATTAAATCTGAATCTTCAGTTGACAAAACTTCAAAGAAAATAGCGTTGTTTTCTTCGGAAATAATATCCCAAGTAAATAAAGGCATTAATGCTTGTTGTTGATTAATACTAACCTCATCGGTCCATAAAGAAGGCTGTTCGTTTTTTTTATTCCGAATTGGAGTTGCTATCTTTATAGCTTCATCTACATTGTAAACCACAGTAAACCAAGCGCCATTAGACTTGGTTTCAAAAAAACGTAAAGCACCATTAAAAAGTGGCTGGGTATCTAAATCAATGAATTTATATTCCGAAAAATCTTTGCTATCCACTTCAGATTCATCTGTTTCATATAATTTAAAATTGCTAGCACCTTCTTCTGGATAAAAATAAACGTAAACAACATTTACATCATTTTCACTACTGGCGGCACACGCAATAACGGTATCTTCTTCGTAAGTTTTATTGTTTAAGAATAGAGATAAAATAGTAGCATCATTTATAATTAAATCGCCGACATCATCAGTTGCACAAGAACCAAGAAATAGACATGCAATTACATATTTAAATTTACTTATGATCGCCATAATAAGATTGTATCAACTTTTCTACGGGTTTATTTTGAGGGGTAAATCTAGAATTATTTACGCCGCCCGCTGTTTCGTGATTATGAAACCATTTCCAAATAAAACCACCAGCAAACCACTCTTCTTTCCAGAATGTTTTAAATAAAGCTTGAGAGGTATTTGTTTGAGCCTGCAAGTTTACAGAATTCATACCCCTATCGCTTCGCCATGGTTCTTTACCAGAATAATCAACACTTCTATAACCAAACTCGGTAAATAATATAGGCTTCTTAAATACTTCTGATGTGCTTTTAATAACCGCTTTATGCACTTTCCAATTAGACATGCACTCTTCTAAAGTTGGTGTTTTAGTTTCACTAACCGGAAAATAGGCGTCTATACCAATATAATCTAACTCATCCCAAAAAGGTGTTCTTTTAAACTCATCCCAATTAGCTGCATAGGTAAGTTTACCTTTATAAATATCTTTAATTTTCGCAATTAAACCTACCCAATACTCAGGTCTTTGAGCTATAAATTTTTCTAATTCTGTACCTATGCAAAAAATCTCGGCATGTAATTCTTCTGCTAACTTGGCATATTCTAAAATAAACTTAGAGTACGATTGTTCGAAAACTTGCCAATTCTCTTCATTTGCCATTTCAATATGGCCAGTATATATCCCATGACTCACCCAAATTTGAGGCTTCAGCATTATTTTGATGTCTTGTTTTCGTAATTCAAGAGCATATTGCTTAGAGCCATTTCTAGTTTCTCCAAGCCATTGCCTTTGGGTATTAAACTTAATTTCCGGATGCGCAATATCCCTAATAAAGCCAAAAGGCATAATCGCAGCAAAATTGGCGTTTACTTTTACAACAGGCATAACATTAACCTGAGAAATAGCTTCTCTGGATGCCACAAAGCTTACGCCGTTAATTTTTTGTGGTTGGGCGTTGCAAGACTGTAGAAGCATTACTGCAACTAGAATTAAGAGTATTTCTCTTTTCATTTAAAAAGTTTTTTTAACTTCTAAAATAACTAATCATTAAAACAATGCTCTTAAACCTATGTTAAATGATTGTCCTAAGCCCGTATCATTACCTCTTACAAAGCCTGTATAAAGGGTTTCTACATTAAGAACATCTGTTAATTGATATTTTAAACCACCACCAAGTGCTGTAAAATCTTGAGAGAAATCATTTCCAGCATCAATTAATTGTGAGTGTTGTATCAACCCTAAAACAGTAAACTTAGAACTTGGGAAATAACTTAAAAACACGCCAGGTGTTAAACGTACGCTATTGTTTGCAAAACTATCTTCTTTTTTTCCGAAGTTATATTCCGAATTAAGTTCTGAAAACAATTGCCATTTTCCACCAGAAAAACTGTAATCATAGAAAAAACGATTCTGGAATATGAATCCTTTTTGATCTAGATACACACCGTTTTCAGTTTCATTATCTATTAAAGGAATATGAAAAGCCGTTTGAATGGTAAAATTACCAACACCCTTAATAGGATTAAATTTTATTGCTGGTGCGAAAGACGTTAAACCAGAACGTGCAGAGTTTGTTTCTCCATCAAATTTAAAAACATCTAAAGCGTCTCTACCTCCAACAACATTGGAACGAAACTCTAATAACAAACCAACATTTAATTTACTGTTAGCTGAAATACCTGTAAAAACATCTAGAGTGGAGGTGAAAAAAGTATTTCTTGGTATATCTTGTTTTTTACCATTCGGACCAAATAAATCTTTAGTTTCGGTATATAAATTATTAAACCACTTAATATCCCATTGCCCACTACTTAATAGTTTTGATGGTGTATAGGTTTGTATATTACTTCTTTTATTTTCAGTTGTATCTTCCTGGGCAAACCCCACTAAAGACATAGTTAATAGTAAAGTTGTTAGTATTTTTTTCATCATTATGTGTTTTATAATTAGTATTAAAGCGCGTTAGTTTTCCAGTTGTAAGGAAAGTAACTCAGTTTATAATCGGCAGGGATTTTTTCGGTTCTATAAAGGTTAATAAAGTCTATTTCATTTTTTCCATTCATGGTAAAATCACCTTTATACCATTCCATAATTTGAGAAGCTTCTACACGAAGCTTTTTAACATTTACCTTTAAAAAGCTTCCATTTATAGCTAATTTAGTTTGCTTCGTCATTTGGTTATTTAACGTTTTTGGTAAATACGCTTTACTAATTAATGGTGGGCAACCTATAGCACCACAAACTAATACAAAATGAAATCTAGCATCCTTGAAAGCCTCTCGTAAAAGTTTATTTTCAATATCATTCAATGTGATATTTTTACCTCCTAAAGCATGTGTTGTTTTATCAAAAAAACCTTTTTTATCTAAAGGAGAATTTAAAGGATAGTTATCCATTATTCCTTTTATTACGGACAAGTTATAGGCATTTATCCAGAATGCTTGGTATACATTAGCATCATTTTTAGAAACTGTAATACCTTCAGCTAAGCTTAAAACCTCATCTAATTGAGCTTGATCGGCATTTATTTTAGAATAATCAACTTTTCCGTTAACCACGTATTCTTTAAAAAAAGAATCGGCCTTTAAAAAGAAATCATTCGTGTTTTGAGCAAAACTTGCAAACGACAATAAACATATGGTTGCAGTAATAATAATTTTATTTTTCATACTATAAATTTTAATAATTCAAAATAACAACTCTTTTTTTTATTGAATTGTTAGCCATCTTACATTTTACAAAAGCTTCTATCAAAGTCCATTAAACTTAAAGCTCCTTACATCTAGATACCTATTTAAAATGATTATAAACTAATACTTCAAGTTAAGTTCCTATCTTTAAAACGACCTAAAGAAACACAATTCTAAAAATTATGGAACATATTGTTATAATCGGGAATGGAATTTCGGGTGTTACCGCAGCGCGACACATTAGAAAACTTTCTGATAAAAAAATCACTATTATATCGGCTGAAACCGAATATTTTTTCTCTCGAACAGCTCTTATGTATGTATACATGGGACACATGACGTTTGAACACACACAACCCTATGAAAATTGGTTTTGGGAAAAGAATAGAATAGAACTAAAAAAAGCTTTTGTTAAAACAGTTGAGACTGAAAACAAAACGCTTCATTTTGAAGATGGTGGTTCTTTAACTTACGATAAGCTCATTATAGCTACAGGAAGTAAACCTAACAAATTTGGTTGGCCTGGTCAAGATCTAGATGGCGTTATGGGCATGTACCATAAGCAAGATTTAGAAAATCTAGAAAAATATGCACCAGATAATAAGGTTTGTAAACGAGCCGTAATTGTTGGAGGTGGATTAATTGGCATTGAAATGGCCGAAATGTTGCACTCGCGGTATATTCCAGTAACATTTTTAGTAAGAGAAGATAGCTTTTGGAATGGTGTGTTACCTGAAGGTGAAAGCAAAATGATAAACCGTGAAATTTTAAGTAGCGGAATAGATTTACGTCTTTCTACAAACTTAAAAGAAATAGTTGCCGATGAAAACGGTAATGTTAAATCGGTTATTATTGATGAAACAGGAGAAGAACTTTCTTGTAACGTTGTTGGTTTAACCGCTGGAGTTGCTCCAAATATAGACTTTATAAGAGATTCTGGTATTGAAATAGGACGCGGTATAAAAGTGAATCGTTACCTAGAAACTAATGTAGAAGGTGTTTACGCTATTGGTGATTGTGCCGAGCAACATGAAGGTATTGATCAACGTCGCCCTATTGAAGCTGTTTGGTATACTGGCCGTATGATGGGAGAAACCTTAGCACAAACTATTTGCGATAATAAAACACAATATAAACCTGGCCATTGGTTTAACTCTGCCAAGTTTATCGATATAGAGTACCAAACCTATGGTTGGGTTTGGGCGCAAGCCAAAGACCATGAATCTCGTTTTTATTGGGAACATGAAGATGGAAAAAAATGTATTCATATTAATTACGATAAAACCACTCGAGAATTTATTGGTATTAACAATTTCGGAATACGAATGCGTCACGAATTTTTCGACAAGATTTTAAATGAAAAGCACACGGTAGATTATGTTTTAGAACATTTAGCCGATGCTAATTTCGATCCTGAATTTTATAAACTTCACGAAAAGGAAATCGTTGCGAAATTCAACCAAGAAAACAATACTAACATTCAATTAAAAAAGAAAAGCTGGAAACGTATTTTTAGCAAAGCATAAGATATGAAAGCAATAAAACAAACCGGTTTAGTCCTTTTTCTATTAGGACTTGCCATATTTATAGGATCTATTTTCACAGGTTCTTTCAGTTTAAAACAAGCTGAGCTGGATACTTTTTTAAAGGAGAAAAACTATAAAAGCAGCATTATTGGGCCAGAATTACAAAAAGCACTTGTAACCTCCGAGGGTTTAAATATTTTTCAATTTTCTAGTCGTGTTATAAATGCATACAAGGTTTCTAATGCTCATTATGATGATCTTATTAAAAAATATGATGCTGAAAAAAATTGGGACGAAAAAGGAAAACAATTTCAATATAAAATTTCGGGTAAACCGCATAGCTTAAGTTTTTCTCTCGCAAAAACAGCAGGTAAAGGCCCTGCTCCAGATAGCACAGGACTTATGTGGTTTTTAACGTTTGGGTTAGCCATTTTTGGAGCTCTTATGTTTATGCTTCCTGATATTATTTTATTAGGAAAACCAGGCATTAAAAACAACGGTATCTTTTTAAACGCGGCTACAAACCGCGGCTGGATTGGTTGGTTTGCTTTTATCTTTTTAGTTACTTTTTATATTCTACTTTATTTCTTTCCAGATTTTATAGTAAACTGGGTCTATTTAGTAGACCCAATTAGTAAATCTATAAGTGGAAACCCTGCAAGTCAATGGTTTTTATATGGCTTTTTATACTGTACAGTAATGTCGGTAATGGCTGTTAGAATGTACATAAAATACCGCCATAACAAATATCAAATATTAAGAACGACTTCGGTTTTATTCTTCCAAATTGTATTTGCTTTCTTAATTCCAGAAATTTTAGTTCGTTTCGAGAAACCTTGGTACGATTTTAAAAATGCTTTCCCTTTAGATTACGATTTTTTCTTCAGATGGAATTTAGACGAACTTCTTGCTAGTGGTGCCTTTGGTTTATTCATTTTAGTTTGGGGTGTTGTTTTAACTATTGTTGTTGTACCAGTTATGGTTTATTTCTTCGGAAAAAGATGGTATTGTTCTTGGGTTTGTGGTTGCGGTGGTTTGGCTGAAACTTTAGGAGATCCATACAGACAACTTTCTAGTAAAACATTACTTTCATGGAGAATGGAGCGTATTATAATTCACTCTGTACTTGTTTTTGTTCTCGTGATGACAGGTTTTGCTTTATACACTTTCTTTTCAGGCTCTGGAGAAGTGCTAGGTATTAAAACACAAACTATACAAGATATTTATGGCTTTTTAATAGGCTCTATTTTTGCCGGTGTTATTGGTACAGGCTTCTACCCTATTTTCGGTAACCGTGTTTGGTGTCGTTTTGGATGTCCGTTAGCTGCATATTTAGGTTTTGTACAACGTTTTAAATCTAGATTTCGAATTACTACAAATGGAGGACAATGTATTTCTTGTGGAAACTGTTCTACTTATTGCGAGCAAGGTATTGATGTTAGAGCTTATGCTCAAAAAGGAGAAAATATTGTACGCTCTAGTTGTGTAGGTTGTGGAGTTTGTTCTGCTGTTTGCCCAAGAGGTGTTTTAAAATTAGAAAACGGACCAGAAGAAGGACGTATTAATCCAACAGATGTTTTACTTGGTAACGATGTTGACTTAATGGATTTAGTAAATAAAAAATAATGAAATATATCTGCTACCTGCTTTTAGTTTCTATGTCTTTCAATAAGTCTGACAATGAAGCTTATGTAAAAACATTTTACGAAAACGGAAGTTTAGAATCTGAAGGCTGGGTTAAGCAAGATAAAAAAGAAGATTATTGGAAGTTTTACTACGATAATGGTCAAATTAAAAAAGAAGGTCATTTTTCAAACAGTAATCCTATAGAATATTGGTATTTTTACGCCCCAAATGGATTAAAAGAAAGCGAAGGCCACTTTGTTAACGGAAAAAAAACAAATTGGTGGGTGTTTTATGACCATTCAGGACAGGTTAACCACAAGTGTCAACTTAAATTTAATCAGAAAAATGGGTATTGCTTAAAGTATAAAAACGGCGATATTATTTCTGCTAGCAAATACAATGCTGGTAAAAAAATTAAAGAATGGTACAACCTAAAAGATTTTAAAAAAGAAAACAACCTACTTAATTTAAGATGACCCAAATAAAAGTCATAATTCCTGCATACAACGAAGCAGATTCTATTACACACGTTATTAAAGCCATTCCTCAAATTGTTGACGAAGTTATTGTGGTAAGCAATAACTCTACCGATGATACAGAAATT
The DNA here is from genome assembly GCF_009796805.1 of Algibacter sp. L1A34. Classification (NCBI taxonomy): domain Bacteria; kingdom Pseudomonadati; phylum Bacteroidota; class Flavobacteriia; order Flavobacteriales; family Flavobacteriaceae; genus Algibacter; species Algibacter sp. L1A34. Next base: position 550,238 of record NZ_CP047029.1, read on the forward strand.
AATGCAAAAAATGCAGGTGCCACCGTTTTAAAAGAAACAAACAAAGGCTATGGATATGCTTGTTTAAAAGGCATGACGTATATTGCGAACCAAACTAATAAACCAGACATTATTGTGTTTTTAGATGGTGATTATAGTGATTACCCCGAAGAACTCACTAAAATAGTTACACCTATAATTAATGATAATTTAGATTTTGTTATTGGAGCACGTGTAAAAGAATTAAGAGAAGTTGGGTCTATGACTATGCCACAAGTTTTCGGAAATTGGCTCGCAACAACCTTAATGAGTTTGTTTTTCAATGCAAAATTTACTGACCTTGGTCCATTTAGAGCCATTAAATATGATAAGCTACTGACACTTAACATGGAAGACAAAACCTATGGCTGGACAGTAGAGATGCAATTAAAGGTTTTAAAGCAAAAACTATCATACATTGAAATACCTGTTAATTATAGAAACAGAATAGGCGTTTCAAAAGTGTCTGGCACGGTAAAAGGTGCTATATTTGCAGGCGTAAAAATCTTGGGATGGATTTTTAAATACAGTATAAAAAAATGATTTTAGAGAGCATAATAATTACAATTTACACCATTGCATTACTTCTTATTTTAATGTATGCATTGGCACAACTCAACCTACTGTTCAATTACTTATCGGCGAAAAGAAAAACCGATACTTCTGTGAAATTCGATTTATCTAATCCAGATGAAATTCCGTTTGTTACCATACAACTTCCTGTTTACAATGAAATGTATGTTATGCAGCGCCTACTGGATAATATAGCAAAAATTGACTATCCAAATAATAAATTAGAAATTCAGGTTTTAGACGATTCTACAGATGAAACCATAGAAACCACTAGAGCACAAGTAGAAGCACTTAAAATAACAGGATTAGATATTAAGCACATTACCAGAACTAATAGAGTTGGGTTTAAGGCAGGTGCTTTAAAGGAAGGTCTAGAAATTGCTAAAGGTGAATTTATTGCCATTTTCGATTCTGATTTTCTTCCTAAAAAAGACTGGTTAAAACAAACTGTTCCTTATTTTAAAGACTCTGAAATTGGTGTTGTTCAAACCCGTTGGGGACATATCAACAGGAATTACTCTATACTTACAAAAATTCAAGCCTTTGCTCTAGATGCACATTTTACTCTAGAACAAGTTGGACGAAACAGTAAAGGACATTTTATAAATTTTAACGGTACTGCAGGTTTATGGCGTAAAGCTTGTATTCTCGATGCTGGAAACTGGGAAGGCGATACTCTAACCGAAGATCTAGATTTAAGCTACCGTGCGCAACTTAAAAACTGGAAATTTAAGTATTTAGAAGATGTAGAAACTCCTGCAGAACTTCCGGTTGTTATTAGTGCCGCACGTTCGCAACAATTTAGATGGAATAAAGGTGGTGCGGAAAATTTCAAAAAAATGAAATGGCGCGTTCTTAAAAACAAAAACATTTCAACTAAAACAAAAATACACGGCTTGTTGCATTTACTAAACAGCACCATGTTTTTAAATATTTTATTGGTTGCTATTTTAAGTATTCCAATGCTTTACATAAAGAATGAATACGCACACTTAAAAACGTATTTTATTGTAATGAGTTTCTTTGTAATAAGCACATTAATATTTTTTATCTGCTACTGGGTAATGTATAAAAACATCTATGGTGGTGGCGTAAAAAATTTCGTTAATTATATCGGGATGTTCTTTGTGTTTTTCTCAATAGCTATGGGCTTTTCGCTACATAATACTATTGCTGTAATTGAGGGACACATAGGTAAGAAAAGTGAATTTGTACGCACACCAAAATTCAACATTAGTAAGTTTAAAGATAACTTAAAAACAAACCAATACATCAAGAAAACAGTATCTATAAACGTGATTTTTGAAGGTTTACTGATGGCTTATTTCGCTTTTGGTATGTATAGCGCCTTTATTGTTGGAGACCAAGGTGGCGATTTCGGGCTCTTCCCGTTTCACCTTATGTTATTTTTAGGCTTCGGATTTGTATTTATAAAATCGTTAGTATCAAAAGTTTAATTTGAAGCTTTAGTTGAAATTTTATAGCAATAAACCTTTCCTATAAAAAGAAATTCCAAACTACACCAAAACGTATTGAGAAATCACGATACGGATAATTAGGTGCCGAATAATAATTGTATCCGGTAAAGGCTGCATTAAAATGCTCTGCTTTTAAGAAGATTCGAGTTTGACGTATTTTGGCATTCAAGAAGAAATCTAACCTAGGAAACTCCCCTATCTGTTGGTCGTTTTGGACATAAAATTCTGCTAAAACAGGATCGTAAGCATTCATGTTATACTTTGTGAAATAATTTAAAGTAATACCTGTTTGCAAATACATAGCCTTTTTAAACAAATGACTAGAATAATACAATGTGTTACGCATATTTAGTTCTGGTACATTTAAAACACCTTCTCCATTTGTTACGTTTTGATACATAAAAGTATTATTCAGTGCAAATTTCCCTACTCTAATTTCTTTATCAAGTTTAACTCTTAAATAGTTTATAGTCCCGCCGTATTGTGTTGGAGCAACTAGCTGAGATGTTTCATCTAAATGAAAATAAGCATAATCTGTAATTGTAGAATAATCGATACTTAGGTTTAATATTTTATCGGATTTTAATTCGAAGGCCAACTGTTGAGTTTCAGTATTATTAAAGTTATTCCTCCAATTGTAATTTAAATAATCACTTTGATACAGTAAGAAGTTAAAATTAGGTGCTTTTGAACTGTGATTAAGAGAAGCGATGGCTTGGATATCATCATTTAATTTGAAGCTAGCCTGTCCTTTTAAAAAGTTACCGTCGAAATCACCTGAAACATTAAGTCCAAATTCACCAAGTAAATCGAAACCTCTGTATTGTTTATGATACTTTCCGCCAGCTGAAAGAACATCTCCTTTAATTCTGTTGGTAATAGTAGTTCCTTCTAAAATTACAATTTTATCATAACCATAATTAAAATTATCGTATCCTAAATTAAACTGCAAATCACCAATAATATTATTACTGTAATTTAATTGAAATTGATTATAAAAATGCTCTAATGTAGCACGATCTTTTAAACTAGAACTTTTAAAAGCATCTCCAAAAATTTCTGTTTCCGCACTAGTTTGGCTGTATTCAAAATACTTATCTTCAAAAGAAATAACCTGACCTAAACTTAAATTATTTCGAGATAAAGAATCTTTTTGATTAATAAAAGCATAATTATGTTCCAAATGAAAACGTTTTGCTTTTAGAATACTTTCAGCATTTTCAAAATTTACATCTAGAATAGAGCGATCTATAAACTCTTCGTCACCAGACTCAAAAAACTCAACACTTTCATCTTCAAGTCCACCATTTTCTTCATTAAACAAATCTTGAGTTACAATATGGCCTCGTGCATGATATCTATTATTTTCTGAAGTATAGTTTGATGTAAGCCTAAAGTTTCCCGTACTCGTCACTATATGTTGATATTTACCAATAGAACGCATGCCTTTATAAGCAATTGATAAATTAAAACGCGGACTTGTATTTACAGTAAAAAAGGCATCGAGAAGTTGTCCTTGCTCAAAGGCCGTTTTGTACATTAACTCGGTTAACGGTGTTGGTACGCGGTAGTAATTAATATCTTCAATTTCCATGAAATTAAAATGCCTAGCACGTGCGCCTAAATTTGGCACTAAATCGGTGTTTTTAAAATTATAAGTTAAGCTATTATAGGTTTGACCTAAATTTGAAAAGGCTATTAAACCGAAATTATCTTTTCGTAAATAATTGAATTTATATTCTTTTTTTATAGATAGCGTTGTATCTACGAATGTTGTATCGTTTTCGTGAGAGATGATAAGGTAGTCCTGAATTTTCGGTTTCTCTTCTTTTTCATCTTTTCCTTTTGTACGCTTTGTGTTTTTACCTTCAGAATTTAAACTGTCTTGTTTTTTTAAATTAACAGTTTGACCTTTCGGTAATTCACGTGGTGAATCTTGAGCGCTTACCATGTTAAACACGAGCAAAAAAAGGAATGACAGAATTATTTTATTCATAAATACAAAAATCTTGCTTTGGTTTTACTTTTACAAATATTACCGTTGCAAATGTAAAGACAAAATATGATAACGCTGAAAAATGCTGAGAATTATTTATTACTTCTTTTTTATTGGGTTTAGGCAAAAAAAAACTCTAAGCTAAAATTTAGCTTAGAGTTTTTTGATTTGAAATTATATGGCTAATTAAAACGTCCAATAATCAATTTTGTAGGCAGGATTATCAGCATTTATTAAACCAAACGTTCTATTAGAAAAGTTTTGATAAGTTCCTGAATTAACGGTGTAATAACCTTTTTCAGAACCTACCATAACATCTAATAGCGGTTGGAGAATAGCGGTAAAGAAATCAGGGGCATTGGTATCTCCTGTAAAAGCAAACTTCACGATACCAGTGCTTTCATCATAAGTAAATGATAAATCATAAAAAACATTACCGTAATTAGTTCTAACATCAATGTATGGAATTCCTCCGGTATTCAGTTCCCATAATATAATGTTAGTAATTTCAAGCCCAGGCAAAGCACTATTAGCAATATCATTTGAAAAATTCTCATAAAAAGTATTAAATGGAGAACTATGCTTAAACATTTCGGCCAAATTAAATACACCAGCCTCATCTCGAATACCAAAAGCATAAGAATCTAATGGAGTAACAGGCTCATTTCCATAACCTATTTTTGCTGTAATCCCATTGCTTGTAGAAACATACTCGAAACCAGAAGTTTCGTCTAAAACAAAGGTTTCGAAAACAGCCCCATCAACTTCTAATGCAGGACTTATAATTAAACCTTCCTCTGTAAATGCAATCCCAAAATTTTCATCAGAAATAGAACCATCCTCATTTATTATTGTAGGATTAGCAAAAAGTGTAACGCTGTCATAGTTTAAAGCGTATTCTTTTAAAGTAGTTCCGTCTATACTCATAAACGGGAATGATGTTACAGCATTACCATTTACAAAAGCCTCTCTACTAGCTAAAGATTTTTCAACACTAGCTGTACTTTCTGGTTCAAAATCAGAAAAACCAGTTGGAGTAAACACTAAATAACCAGTGTCTCTATTTCTAACATCTCTAAAAGAGAGTACGCCATCTTCATTACCGAAATATTGAAACACAGAGGTTCCTTTAAAACCTGTCCCAATGGCTCCTTCAAGCTCAGGATTACTTACTTTTTGAATATGATTACGCGTTGTAAATACCAATTCATTTGTTGTGCCATAACGTACATCATAGGACGAAGATTCTATAGCTGTATCAGAATCAAAATCTGAAGTCATATCTACGCTTCCATCTGCATTAAACTTCATGTAAAATGTAAATCCTCCAAACTCATCATTTTTGGTAAAATAAGTTCCTTTATAGCCGTTCTGTTCTGATGTTAACAAGTTTAACAACTCACTATTTTGTCCCGCAATTCTTTCAGCTGGCGATTCTGAAAACAATTCTCCTTCATCATCATTATTACATGAAACAATCGAGAAAAACACTAAACAGATTAGCCAATAATTTTTAAATATTTTTTTCATAATTTTTTAATTTACTAATTCTTGAGTTGCTGTATCCATTATAGCTTGTAATTCATAAATATCTATATCAAAATTAGTTTGATAATAATCTACAACCATAGCTTCCTTTTGTCTAATTATTGCTTTGGATTCCTCATTGGAAATACTTTCTACAATAGCATCAAAATCTTCCTTTGAGTTTGTTAACATTTCAGAAACCATTTCCACAAAATCTTCTCCCTCTTGACTTGAACCGTAGGCCGTAATATAACCTAACTCTCTAGCTTCAGCATCTGTTCTATTAAACCATTGCGCTGTGTAATCTGCAGGGTTTATTTGACCATAAGCTACATCAAACGGAATATTTTGATTTAAAATATGCCCGTATTCATGTTGTACTGTTTTTAGAGGTTGTTTAATGCTATTAATATCTGTGAAATCTAAAAAGTCGATATTAAACAATGTTATTTTTGTTCCAGCCTCTGCAACACCTAAGGTAATTGTTGGACTGTTAGGATTATAATTAAAACTACCTACCAAAGTAAACTGACGAGGTGCAATTTTCTTAATAAAATTTGTTCCTCCAACTTGTGTATAAGGCTCAATCCATGCTTTTTGCAAAGCTTCTGCAACTGGCCTAACACTAGCATCTAAAGGAGGGTGTAAATACCTATCAATATCAGTATCATTAATATCCCATTTATAAAGCACCTCTATATTATAAGGCGTTACAAAACTACTTCTAAGCCACACGTCTAAATCGTTTAAAATAGGCATACTTGTATCTATTTGACTTGCTCCAACACCATCTGAACTCTCTGCACATGACGTTAAAAAAGTCAAACCTACAGATGCTAATGCTATATATATATATTTTTTCATTTCCGTATTATTATTTATAATTTATATAATTACCTTGGATTTTGTTGTATACCAAAAGATTGCGCCGCTTCTGGAATTTGTACAACTCTTCTATTATCTCCTTTTGGTAAAGTGTATACATTCCCAAATATATCTTCATGATCTACAACCATATTAAGTCTTTTTATATCAAACCAACGTAAACCTTCGTTATAAAAAACAGTTCTTTTAATACTTAATACACAGTTTACAAAGGCTAATGCATCTGTTGGTATGGTGTAAAACGGTGTAAATAAATCTGCATCGGTAACTTCAAATCGTTCTTGCACATTATCAACACTTAATTCATCAAAATCAGCTAAATAACCTGCTGTTTTTACTGAGTAAGACATATTTATATCTTCAGTAGCTTTTTCCAAATTACCCAACATAGCGTAAGCTTCTGCTCTATTTAACAATGCCTCGTCTGTAGATAATAAAACATACGCAACATAAGTATCTCCAGTTCCTGCCGCTTGATTTATAACTTTAAAATATTCTTGAAACTTTGGTATATTATAAAATAAATCACCACTTCCAAAAACACTATATGACCAAGGTTGTCCCGTACCATTCGTGCCAGGAAAAACCTCATCTCGCTTATCACTATTTAATTGATATCTAGCAGAAAAATGATACCTATTATAAAGTGATTCTGCAGAAACTAATAAAAGATTAGCTGGCTCGAAGTTTGAAGACGTGTATAATGCCGTTTGTTCCGAATAGGTTGCAGGTCTGTAATTATTTGGCCAATCTCTTAAGGCTCCTACTCCTCCAGAGCCAATAGCTATGGTACTTTGAGTAATTACTTTTTCCCATTCTCCTATTTGCAAATAAAATCTAGAAGCAAAAGCACTTGCTGCTTTTGTTGTAAAATGATATGCTGATATAGTATAATTATCCTCTATTAAAGGTAAACCTTCTTCAAGATCTTTCTTTATATTATCATATACGCTCTCAACCGTACCTCTTTCATATTCTCCTAAAAGTACATTTTCTGGTTCGGTAACATACGGAATACCTATACTAGAAGCCGCCGTTGTTGGATCATACGCTTTCGAAAATATATTAACTAACATATAATGCGCATAAGCTCTACAAACTAAAGCTTCTCCTTTTAAATAATTTAATTCGGCTCCACCACCAAGTTCTTCTATGGATAGTAAAGCTTGGTTTGCTTGCGCAATAGCTTTGTAAGCACTATTCCAATAATTAGTAGGCGAATCTATATCCGTATTATTTACATCATCCCAAAAGAACATACGTTCATTAAGTGTTGTAGCAAAATCGATACCAGTATCTGCACTTGGGCCTTTATCTCCAGCGTTATCAGACATAGGTTCTAAAAAAGGGACATATGCACCTTCAGGATAAGCTCCTACTAACAATTCCGAAATTTTCTCTGCAGAATTTATTGTTGTTCTATTGTCTGGCGATTCATCTAGAATATCACTACATGAAGTTACCATTAAAAGCGTCACAAAAACAACGCCTATATTATATTTTATATTTCTCATAGTATATTATTATTAAAATCCAACGTTAAGTGAAAAAGTAAACATTTTAGAAATTGGGTAAGCAACACCACCTGATCTAAAGAACTCAGGATCTTGACCCCCTAATTTTGAATCTGAATAAATTAAAAATGGATTTGTGCTTTGTAAACTCATTCTAACATTAGAAAGGCCTAAACGTTCTGTTACTGGTTTATCCAAAGTATATCCCAATGATATATTTTTCATTCTAATAAAACCACCATCTGCAACTCGTTCCGTAGAATAGTTATAAGCATTATATGCTCTTTCTAATTCATTACTACCGTAAGATTGTATTAAACTAGAAGACGCTATTGTTGGAACATTAGTAATATTCTCATCTCCAGGAGCAATCCATCTATTAACAAACTCTCTTGGAAATACATCTAAATCATCGTACTCTGAGTCATAAGCTGCGTTTAGTCTAACTTTATTACCGTCAGAAAAAGATACAAAGAAACTAAAATCCCAATTCTTATAAGTGAAGTTATTTGCTAAACCACCTGAAAGGTTTGGTTCTGTTCCACCTTCATATTGCAAATAATCTAAAACGTTATCAGTGTCTTGAAAGTCTATTAAATCGTAAGGTTTAGAAGGATCAAAATCTGGATCTTCCGTTAAAAATGTTGGCAACCCCCATTCGTTTAAACCTTCAAATTTAAAAGAAAACAATGAACCTTTTGGATATCCAACAGCATTCCCTCGTCCTGTTCCTGTTACTAAATCGAATACATTTGCTTCTTGTTTTAAAGAAGTAACTTCTTGATTAAATTTAGAGATATTAAACCCTGTTTTCCATCTAAAATTATCCGTATCAACATTCACCGTATTCAACTGAAATTCAACACCGTTGGTTGTCATTTCTGAATTATTCCCTAACTTTATCGACTCTCCACCAATACCTGTTGTTCTAATTAAATCTATTAAATCTTTACCTTTTCTAAAATAGGCATCAAAATTCATCATGATTCTATTATTAAAGAAACCAATATCTAAACCTAAGTTTAGCTCTAAAGTTTTTTCCCAAGTTAACTCCGTATTTTGTAAATCTTCTATATTAATATAGTTTTCACGATCATCATTATAATTCCTATCTGTAATCTGATTTCTAAAAACAGCTAAATTATTGGTAGCATTATTAGCCAACAGAGCTACTAGACCATAACTAGGTCTAAACGCTAAACTAGAAATAACATCAGATTTTTTAATAAAATCTTCTTTATCAACATTCCATTTACCACCTATTGTATATGTTGGTAACCATCTAGAATCTGAAGATTTCCCTGCTCTATTAGACCCTTCGTAATTCCCGGTAAGATTTAATACATATTTTTTTTCAAAATCGTATGTTACATTAGCAAAAAATGAAACCTCACGCTGTCTTGTTTCTGAAGAAGAAAAGTATGGATTACCTTCTAAAATTGCTTTTTTCAAAATATCTGGATCTGTAAAAACAGTACCACCTCTATCAAACTGATAACCGTAACCTGTATTTTTACTTTCACTTCTATCTGCATAGCGATACTCTTGACCTCCATAAACTCTTAAACCATGAGCATCATCTTTAAATCTTTTTGTCCAATCCAAAGTATTTCTAAAAGTATAAGTAACTAAGGTGTTTTTTGAGGTTATTAAAAGCCCCCCAACCGGAAGAACAACTCTTGCTGGTTCATTTGGTGTGTCTGGATCTGAAAACAAGAATGTATTTTGATCTCGAACAATAGTAGTTTCGTCTGATCTATATGCTGCAGCAACATTTGAATTTTCCGTAATTGAATGTTCATTATTTGATGTAGCATAACGCGACGACCCTAAGAAATTATAGGTTAAATTATCATTGATTTTATACTCTGCCTGGCCTTGAAATTTAAAATCGGAAACATTAATTTCAATACCATTGTTACCTAATTCATCAATAATATTAAATGGTGCCCAGTTATATCTTGAATACTCCAACTCACCATCGTCATTTCTGGGACGTAACGCTCTACTTGTATTTAAAGCATAACTAAATGGATTAATATCAAAATCTCTTGTATAAGAACCACTAACTAAATCTTCTTCTCTAGCAAAAGTACCCGGAGCCAATTGATTTCTAATAGAACCTTGTATTTGCGTTGTTATCTTTAACTTATCATCACTTAAGTAATACGTATTTCTTAAATTACCAGTAATTCTACGAACACGATCCGCTATAGACCACCCGCCATCTGTATAATATCCTAAAGAAGCATAAGTTGTTGAATTTTCTCCACCACCAGAAAAACTTAAACCATGAGTTTGAGTTGGTGCAGCATTAAACAATGTTTTAAACCAATCATGATTAGCTAATTCATATTGTTGTAAAAATTTTGCTCTCGCCTCAGGTGTGTTTTGTAATTGATACTGTCCTGTACTTTCGTCATAATTATTGATAGCTCTGTACATAATATTATATATACCACCATAACGACCTTGAAAAGAAGAAGGTAAGTCTAAAAACCCTTTAGATTCCATTTCTCTATAAACAGAAACAGTTTCTTGAGAATTTAATAAATCATAATTAGCATATTTAGGAACAGCTCTAACCGCATATTCTGAAGTATAATTAAATGTAGGCTTTTGATTTTTTTTACCAGATTTAGTTGTAATTACAACAACTCCATTTAAAGCTCTTGCTCCATATAAAGCAGTTGCTGAAGCATCTTTTAAAATTTCAAAACTTTCTACATCTGATGCATTTAAACCAGCAACGGCAGAACTTAATAGTGTACTAGCATCTCCCGAAACTAAATCTGAGACACTCAAGCTAACAATTTCTTCTTGCAGAACACCATCAATAATCCAGATTGGCTTAGTATCTCCCAAAATAGAAGACGATCCACGAATAGTAATTCGAGGTGCAGCTCCAAAAGTACCAGTAACATTTTGCACACTTACACCTGCTGCTCTACCCTCTAAAGCTCTAGAAATATCGGCAACACCATCGAGCTTAATATCTTTCGCTTTAATAGTTTGTGAGGCCCCTGTAAAAAGCTCTCGCTTCACGTTTTGATATCCCGTGATAACAACTGTATCCAAACTTTCCACATCTTCTGTCATTACAACATTAATGATACTAGCATCTTGTACTGTAATAAACTTTGTTGTTAAGCCAACAAAGCTCATTTTTAATACTTCACCAGCTTTAGCCATAATAGCATAGTTCCCATCAAAATCCGAAACAACTCCACGACTACTACCTTTAACTATAACAGTAACTCCCGCTACAGGAACTCCATTTGTGTCAGTAATTAAACCTGAAATTGTTTTTTGTTGAGCATAAGAGAACTGATTTGAAAACACTATAAATAGCATTAGCAAACATGTCAATTTTAATTTCATAAAATAAATATTTGAGTTAGTCAATCACAAACATCTTAATATAATCTTAAAAAAACAAAGAAATCTGTTAAAATTTTAACAAAAACGCAGTATTTAGTGTTATTTGTAAATTACATATCCATAATTTGTGAAATATTGAAACCACTGCTCAAATAATAACAAAATATTATCAATGCCACAAAGCCTAATTTTTTAGTGTTTTATTTCTCCATATCAATAAACAAAAGTTCATACTTTTGGAACAAAAAGAATATGCTTTTAGCAAATCACTCAAACATCATTTTAGAATGTGGCACAGACGAAGCTGGACGAGGCTGTTTAGCCGGGCCAGTTACTGCAGCCGCAGTAATTTTACCCAAGAATTTTAAAAACATCATTTTAAACGATTCTAAACAGCTTAGTGAGAAAAAGCGTGATATTTTAAAACCTATTATAGAAGCACAAGCGTTAACCTTTGCTGTTGCTCATGTTTTTCAAGAAGAAATTGATATTATTAATATATTGAATGCTTCCATTTTAGCCATGCACAAATCTATTAAACAACTTGAGCCACAGCCTGAATTTATAATTGTTGATGGAAATAGATTTAAACCTTTTAAAGATATTCCCTTTGAAACTATAATTAAAGGAGATGGTAAATATTTAAGCATTGCCGCTGCATCGGTATTAGCAAAAACCGCTCGGGATTTATATATGAACAAAATTCATGAAGAATTCCCAATGTATAATTGGAAACAAAATAAAGGCTACCCTACTAAAGAGCATCGACGAGCTATTAAGGAGTTTGGAATTACAAAATATCACAGAAAAACATTTCGTCTTTTACCAGAAGAGTTACAACCTAATACTTAACTTTATAACCACAAATAAATTCAATTTAACATTTCTAATTAGCACTTTTTTAATATTATAAAACCGAAAAATCGTAGGTTTGTAAAAATTAATTCATTCCATGCGATTTTTTTCAATAACCCTTTTACTATTTATAACCTTAAGCTGTACCAACACTAAAAAGAAGCGTACAGACTTAATAGATTTTATCCCAGAAAATAGTCAGGTTATTATAAAGGCGAGAAATGTGGAAAGTTTACAAAACAGCATAAATAATAATGAGTTAATCCAGCAGTTTTCAAAATCTAAATATTATCAGAATTTAGAAAGTAAATTCGAAAACTTGTCTGTTTTAAAATCAAACAGTCCTATACTAGTTTGCTTTTCAAAAGAAAAAAACGATAGTTTAAACTATACGCTTATTACAAAATATCATGATAGTTTATTTATTACAGACTCTTTACCCAATTATAAAGAAGAGATACTTACTTTAAAAAACAATCACATTTTACAAAGTACGCTTAATGAAAATATATTTTTTAGTACCGTTATTGATAGTGTTTTTATTGCTTCTTCCTCTAAAAAAACAATTAAAAATACTTTTAACGACTTTACTCTAAATAAAGAACAACAAAGAATTTATAAAAGCACAGACGAGGAAAACTTATCAATAATTATAAAAGCTGACACAAACATCTTAAAGTCTTTATTTATTGAAGATTCAATTAAACTTAAAACCTTTACTAATTACTTAGCTTTAGACACCGAACTTAGCCAAAACTCCCTATATTTTAATGGTATAACGAAAGCTACAGATTCTACTAAGAGTTTAATTAATGCTTTTAAAAATACGGTTCCGCAGGTGAATCAAATTCAAGACATCACCCCCAGTAATAGTGATGCTTTTATTAGTTTTACCTTTAACGATTTTAAAGTTTTTAAAAATAACTTAGCTCTTTTTAGAAAGCAAGATTCTATTATTACTTCAACTCCTTTATTTGATGAAGTTAACGAAGTTGGAGTAATTTATGAAGAAAAAAAGCGAGCTATAATATTAAATTCTTCTGATATTATAGCCACCAAAGATGCTCTGCTAGCAGAACAAAATATAACAGAAACCTATCGAGATGTTTCGATTTACAACTTTAGTAACCCCGATTTATTTACAAAAATATTCTCGCCTTTAATTTCTACTAATCAAGCCAAATTATATTGCGCTTTAGATCACTTTTTTATTTTTGCTGAAGACTCTGAAATGCTTCAAAATATTATTTCAAACTATCAAAACAAAACTACATTAAGCACTCGTAATTACTTCAAAGATATACAGAATGAATTAAGCGATGCAGCTTCCATTTTAATGGTTATTAATTCAAATAGTTTAGAAAATATTATAGAAAAGAATATAACCGAGGATTTAAATTTAAATCTAGAACCTTATAAAACATCGGCATTACAATTTATATATGATAATAATTTTGCACATGTAAACGGTATCATTAAAACAAACAAAGCTAAAGCTGCAGAACAATCGGTTTCCGAAGAATTCAACATAAAACTCGATGCAGATCTATTAAATACACCACAATTTGTTACAAACCATATTACAAAACAAAAGGACATTGTAGTTCAGGATGTTAAAAATAATTTATATTTAATTTCTAACAGTGGAAAAATTCAGTGGAAAAAACAACTAAAAGGACCAGTCTTAGGTAAAATTGAACAAATTGATATTTATAAAAACGGAAGATTGCAACTAGCTTTTGCAACACCAAATCGTGTTTATCTTTTAGATAGAAAAGGAAAAGATGTTACTCAATTTCCAATAAAATTTAATGATGCTATCACGCAACCTCTTTCGGTTTTTGATTATGACAAAAACAAACGCTATCGCTTACTAGTTACTCAAAGTGAAAATGTTTTAATGTACGATACTAAAGGAAAAGTTGTAAAAGGGTTTAAATTTAAATCGGCACAAAATACCATCATTTCTCAGCCTCAACATTTTAGAATAGGAAACAAAGACTATATTGCAATTAAAACTTTAGGTAAACTTTTAATATTAGACAGAGTTGGAAAAACTCGTGTTACTCCAAAAACAAAACTGTCATTTTCTGCCAAACCTATTTACATGTATCTTAGTAAATTTACAACCACCACTAATAAAGGCGACCTAATAAGCATTGATACAAAAGGAAACACGACAACAAAAAACATAAACTTATCAGCCCAACACAATATAGCGACAACCAGTAAAACATTGGTTTATCAATCGGAAAATAAATTAACGATTAGAAATAAAACTATAAATTTAGATTACGGAAATTATGCCGATGCAGAAATATTTTATTTAAACAATAAAATCTACGTATCCGTAACCGATATCCAATCTCAAAAAACATATTTATTTGATAGCCAGGCTAAATTATTACCTAACTTTCCTGTGTATGCAAATTCTAAAATAGACTTCGCGAACAGTGATAAAGACCAAAATTTAGAATTTGTAACTAAAGGAGATTCTAATTCTGTGTTACTTTATCAAATTAATTAACCAATTCTTTTAGTTTAAGACTCAAACTATTCTACCTAAAAAAACACACTCATGATTACAAGAAAAAATGCCGAAATTTCAAAATTCATCATACATAAAGTTGGGAATAAATTTAACGATACTAAAAACGCCTTTTCGGATAAAGTCGTTGAGTTTGACGAAGCAAGTTACGAGCTAATGTTACCATTTCTACTCCGCCCCTTTGGAAGTCTAGTACAGAGTTATCGTTTTAACCACCATGCAAATATTACCTTAAACGAAATAAACAGTTACAGCTCTCAAATGTTTAATGATGAAGAAGCCTTTGTAGAAGTTTCTAAACACATTGTAACACACTTATACGAACAATCTAGTTCGGCACAAATAAAAACAGGGGACGTTTTAGTTGTGATGTTTGAAGGGATAGAATTTAGAGATATCACCACAAATGCTATTGGTATTTTTAAAATTGAAAGTAAAGTAAACTTCTTTCAAACGTATTTAGAAAACAATAATTATGACGTTTTAGTACAAAACGGAATAAGCTCCAAAAAGGTTGACAAAGGCTGCTTAATCTTAAATCAATCTGATGGTGAAGGCAATATTATTTTAACTGTAGACAACAACAGTTACGATGCTGCATATTGGCTTAATCACTTTTTAAACATTAAATATGCCGATGATGCTAACAACCATACCCAACAATATATTGAGCTTTGCAAAGAGTTTTCTACCGAGGTTTTAAAACCGAATTATGGTGCGAAAGAACAAAATAGTTTTATAGCAAAATCTATCGACTTTTTTAAAGAAAACGAAATAGTAAGTGTTGATCGTTTTAAAGATGAATTATTTGAAGAGGATAAACATAAAAAAGAATTCGATACCTTTAAAAAAGAATTTGAAGGCGAACAAAGTTATATTATAAGAAACCAATTTGATGTTGCCGAAGCAGTAGTTACCAAAGAAAAACGAAAAATAAAAACCGATATTAAACTAGATACTAACATACAAATTAAACTAGATATTGATGCGCCCGATGCCTCGGAAGAATATCTGGAACGTGGTTATGATGAAGAAAAGAAGATGCACTATTACAAAGTGTTTTTTAATGAAGAAACATAGATTATAGTTAAAATTAACCAATAAAAAAGTGGCTTTCCTAAAAAGAAAAGCCACTTTTTTATTGATATAAACTTAAGGTTTTAACGTTATTACATACGTTCTGGAACTTGAATTCCTAATAATAAGAATGCGTTTTTTATAGTATTTGCAACAGTGTTTGATAGTTGTACTCTTAATTGCTTTTCGATATCATTATCGGCTCCTAAAATAGATACATTTTGGTAAAATGAATTAAATTCTTTCACCAAATCGTATGTGTAATTAGCAATTAAAGCAGGACTGTGTTGCTCTGCAGCATTTTGTATAATCTCTGGAAATAATTGTAATTGCTTAATTAATTCTTTTTCTTTTGGATGTAAATCTGTACTTTTTAAATCTGTTTTTTCTAAATCTGCTTTTCTTAGAATAGATTGAATTCTTGCATACGTATATTGAATAAATGGCCCTGTATCTCCTTGAAAATCAATAGATTCTTTTGGATCGAATAAAATACGTTTTTTTGGATCTACTTTTAAAATATGATATTTTAATGCACCCAGACCTATTATTTTATAAAGTTCTTCTTTTTCAGTTTCAGAATAACCATCAAGCTTTCCTAATTCCTCAGAAATTTCACCAGCCGTTTTAGCCATTTCTTCAACTAATTCATCAGCATCAACAACAGTTCCTTCACGGCTTTTCATTTTTCCGCTAGGTAAATCTACCATACCATAACTTAAATGATATAGATTATCTGCCCAATCGAATCCTAGTTTCTTCAGAATTAAAAACAACACTTTAAAATGATAATCTTGTTCGTTTCCTACGGTGTAAACCATACCACCAACATCAGGAAAATCCTTTATACGTTGTATAGCTGTCCCAATATCTTGAGTCATGTAGACTGCTGTACCGTCCGATCGCTGTACTATTTTTTTATCAAGACCATCCTCGGTTAAATCACACCAAACCGATCCATCTTCCTCTTTTACAAAAACACCTGACTTAAGGCCTTGCTCTACAAATTCTTTCCCTAATAAATAGGTGTTACTTTCGTAATATAAGGTATCAAAATCGACGCCTAAGTTTTTATAGGTTACATTAAAACCTTCGTAAACCCAGCTATTCATTTCTTTCCAAAGCTCAACGACTTCCTCATCACCAGCTTCCCATTTTAAAAGCATACTTTGCGCTTCAATCAAAATTGGAGCATTCTTTTTTGCATCTTCTTCAGAGCTTCCGTTAGAAATTAACTCTTGAATTTCTTTTTTATATTCTTGGTCGAATTTAACGTAGTAGTTTCCTACCAATTTATCACCTTTTAACCCCGTAGACTGAGGAGTTTCACCTTCGCCAAACTTCTGCCAAGCCAACATACTTTTACAAATATGGATACCTCGATCGTTTATAATTTGAGTTTTATATACTTTTTTACCCGAAGCCTTTAAAATTTCGGCAACACTATACCCTAAAAGGTTGTTTCTTACGTGACCTAAATGAAGTGGTTTATTTGTGTTAGGTGAAGAATACTCTACCATAACCGCTTTTTCATCTTCTTTTAAAGAAACCAAACCATAAGTTGTTTCCCCTTTTATATTATTGAAAAAATCGATGAAATACGAATCGCTAATTTCAATATTCAAAAAGCCTTTAACAACATTAAAAGCCTTTACATTACTAATATTATCTACCAAATAGTTACCGATAGTTTCACCTATTTGCACAGGATTTCCTTTTACAAAACGTAACATAGGAAATACAACAACCGTAATATCGCCAGCAAATTCTTTTCTTGTTGCTTGAAATTCTACGGTTTCTAATTCTACTTTATATGAAGATAAAACGGCTTGTTTTACTTGATTTGATAAGGTTTCTTGAAGATTCATGTATTCTAACTTTAAGTGCGCAAAGATAAAATTTTATTTATGCTTAATTATAAAAACTTAGCTTAATATATAAAAGTAAACACTCTGGTTTTTACAATTAAAAAATAGATTGTTTTGTAGCCATATACCTCTGTTAACAAGAGCTATACTATATCGCGTTAGAATGTTACGATACCGTGCTAACATGTATTTCATCAGTCTTTATGGCTTTTCACCTATTCGTCGAATATTAGATAAAAAACAATACGTATTTCATCTAATATATCGGTAATAAACCCTGAAAATTAGATTATAAACACAGTTTTCACAAATTTAGCAACATAATGCTATTTGAAACAAAAAATAAATTAATTTTTAAGAACACCTAACTAACAGTTTACTAAAAGTTAAAACAAATATAACCACTCTCATTTCTATCAGGCTATATTGTTTATAACTCAAAGTGTTGTGACGTTTTATGAAAAAAATAATCACGTCTTTTCTATTTTTAACTATCTTTCTTGGTTACGCTCAAACCAAAGAAATAGACAGTCTGTTTATTGAACTCGCTTTTCAAAAACAAGACTCGACTAAAGTTGTACCATATTTACATTTAATTAAATCGCTGTATGCTTTAAAAGAGTATGATAGAGCAATGAAATATGTTCAAGCTAGTGAAAAGTTATCTTATTCCTTCAATTACAAAAAAGGTATTGCAGAAACAACATTTTACAAAGCACTTTACTATGCAGAAAAAAACGATTATATAAATGCGATAAGTGCTTTTGCAAAAGCGAAAAGTTTATTTACGGAACAACATGATGATATTGCCATTGCCAATATCAATAATAATATTGGGGTAATAGAAAGCGAGCGTGGTAACTTTACTAAAGGTATAGAACACTCCTTAGCAGCAATAAAAGTTCTAGAACAAAGTAACTTGAAAAAAGAACTTTGCCTAGCATACACTAATTTAGCCGATACTTACTACAAAATTAATAATCAAGAAGCAGCTATTAATTACAATTTAAAAGCTCTAACATTCCAAGAGCAATTAAAAGATTCAACAGAGATAAACAATACATATAAACGCCTTTCTAATCTTTATTATAATGAAAGCAACCATAAAAAATCTATTTATTATTTTGAAAAATCACTAAATATTAATAGTATCTCAGATACCTTACGCGCGTCGATATACCCTAAATTAGGTGGTGAATATTTAGCAACTAAAAACTACGCTAAAGCCACGAAATACTTAGTTAAAGGCTATAATTTAAACAGAAAAAGTAACAATAAACAAAATTTACTAACTGTACTAAATAATCTTGGTGATTTAAATTTACAAAAAAACCGTTTAAAAACGGCCAAAAAACAACTTATTGAAGCTGGCGAAATCGCAAAAGAATTAAATAATAAACCAGAACTACTTAAGCAATACAAATTAATGAAAGCTGTTGATTCTACTCAACGGAATTTCTATAATGCTTTTATCTGGCAAGGTAAATATTATGAATTAAAATCAGAGTTAGAATTACCTATTGAAGTTATAAATGCTCCTGTAATCAATGCTGCCTCTATAGATTTAAATTCTGAGTTTAATAAATTAGAGAGTCCTAGTCTAGCAAAAGGAATAACAACACCTAATAATGAGGAAACTGGAAGTAGATTAAAATTTAATCACTATAATTTCATTGTTTATTTTTTAATATTTTCACTTTGTATCGCTATTTTTATTCTAGTAATTCTATACATTAAACGTAATAATAATATTAAAATAATTGCAGATCTAGAAGAAAAAAAGAGCTCACTTGAATTAGAAAACACAGCATTTTTAGAAGAAACGCAAAATCTTGAAAATGTAATCAATGTAAAAGATAAATTATTTTCTATTATCTCACACGATTTAAAAGATTCCCTTTCATCCATAACAGGTTTTATAAACTTACTTAAAGACGGTTCTTTAACAAAAGAAGAGTTCGATACTTTAATTCCTGAGCTAAGTGAGAATGCAAATAATGCATCACTATTGCTTTTTAATTTATTGAATTGGTCTAAATCTCAAATGCAATCACTAGAGCCGAAGCCCTCTCTATTTGATGTCCAAGAAGTATTTAAAGATAAAGTACAACTTGTTGAACAACGAATGGAAAAGAAAGGTATTACTTTAATGAATAATTCACTCCGTGATTTTGCTTTTGCAGATAGAAGTATGTTTGAAATAGTGATACAAAACTTATTAGCAAACGCACTTAAATTTTGCAAAAAAGGCGATGTAATAAGCATAACAAACCATATAAACAATGGAAGTTGCATCGTGAGTATTGCTGATACAGGCATAGGCATACCAGAAGCAAACATCAATAAACTTTTTACAAGCACACCTTTTACAACCTCTGGAACAAATAATGAAAAAGGTACTGGTTTAGGCTTACCTATTTGTAAAGAGCTTATTGAACTTAACAATGGTAAAATTTGGGTAGAAAGTATGGTAAACGTAGGTAGTACTTTTTATATTCAGCTTCCTAAATCAAAACCTTTAGAATAAGCTTAAGCTTTTGGCAAAAATACTTCGGCCATCATACAGCGTGCACTTCCTCCTCCACAAAATTCAATAGTACTTAATGAGCTCGACAATATTTTATTATGCTGCTCTAAGCTCTTTATTTGCTGCTTTGTTAAACTATCATAAGCTGCTTGGCTCATAATTAAATAAGCTTCATTATTGTTACCTTTAACTTGCAGCATATTTCCAGCGAAATTATTAACCTGAGCTTCGGTAATATCTATAATGGCCTTCCCATCATCTTTTAAATGTTTAATTACATTTTTACGTTCCTTTTTATCATCAATACTGCTTAAACAAATTACAGCAAAAGTTTCTCCAACACACATCATAACGTTGGTATGATAAATAGCTTTCCTTTTTCCTTCAACAGTTTGATTCGCATTAAAAATAACAGGAAAAAACTCAAAGTCTTCACAGAATTCTATAAATAAATCTTCGTCGGCTCTTGGGGATAACGCACAATAAGCCTTACGATTTACACGATCTAGAATTACACTTCCTGTTCCTTCTAAAAAAACATCTTCATCTTCAGCTGTTGTATAATCTATAACGTTATTTATTACAAATCCATTTTCTTCGAGAGTTTCCAAAATATCTTCACGACGCTCTACACGACGATTTTCGGCAAACATAGGATATAAACCTACATTCCCATTTTCGTGAAATGACACCCAGTTATTAGGGAAAATAGAATCTGGTGTATCGGTATCCTCGGTATCATTAACTACGATTACGTTTACTCCAATGTTTCTTAATTTATCAACATAAATATCGAATTCCTGCTGAGCTTTTGCATTAACCGTTTTAGATAAAGTATTTTCTAAATCCTTTTGGTAATAATTATTTACAGCCGTTTGTTCATTCATCCTAAAATTAATCGGACGAATCATTAAAATAGTATTTGTAGTCTGTTGCATAATTTATGAAGAGTGTATTACAAAACTATGGTTATTTAAGAGATAAAAACAAGGTTTTATAAGATAAAATAATTGGTGTTAAAAGCTTTCAAAATTAATCTCGAATTAATGGCATTGTAGTACAACGTAATAAGCCTTCTTGCTTACTTATTTCAGTATACGAAACCTCTTCTACTATAAAACCCTCACTACGCAACCAAGTGTTTAAACGTGTGAAATTCTTATCAGAAACAATAACATCTTCCGAAATAGAGAACACATTACTATTCATCTGATACATTTCATCTTTCGTTATTTCGAAAACCTTGTCCTTTCCGAAGAAATCAACTAACCATTCGTATTCCTTTTCAACCAAAAAACCGTTTTTATGGATTATGGCTTTATCTTTTCCTATGGGTTGGAAGCAACAATCTAGATGAAGTGCATTTTCTTTAGCGACAGTGTTCGATTTTCGAAGCTCAAAAGACTTTACTATTTTCTCTGGAAACAATTCTTGTATTGCAATAACAGCGTCCATATTTGTACGCGCGGTTATTAAATCTGGATAATCATCACCAGAATAAGTTCCAATAAAAATATAACCATTCCACGGCATCACATCTCCACCCTCAACATGGCACTCTTCTGGAAGTATAATTCTGTTTTCACTTTCAACTTGATCCCAAACATAATGAATAGCCTCAACTTCTTCTTCCCTATTAGGTAAAATATTAGCCCTAATTATCTTATCTTCAATTACAAAAGCGATGTCCCGAGAAAATATCTGGTTACAATCCTTAATAACATTTGGGCGGTAAACCTTGACTTCATATTTCTTAAAAACTTCAGCAACTTCATCCAATTCAGAAATCATATCAACTTCTTTAGGATAAGTACCTGCCAATACATGTTCCACACTTTTAGGGTCGTAGCAATCTTCTACTGCCGGAACTGATCCATTACTTTCTGCTATACCTAAAATAACGGCACGCAGTCTTGACGTTTCGTTTTTAACATTTAATTCTATCATTCGGTAAATATAAAAAAAGCTCCATAACAATTAAGTTATGAAGCTTTCTTTATTTTTTAAAAGATGTTATTTTATCTTTTTTCTACAGGAACAAAACTTCTTAAAGTTTTACCTACATATAATTGTCTTGGGCGACCAATTGGCTCTTTGTTTAAACGCATTTCACGCCATTGAGCAATCCAACCTGGTAAGCGTCCTAAAGCGAACATTACAGTAAACATATCTGTTGGGATACCCATAGCTCTATAGATAATTCCTGAATAGAAATCAACGTTAGGATATAAATTTCTATCAACAAAGTACTTATCTTCTAAAGCTTCTTTTTCAAGACCTTTTGCAATAGACAAGATAGGATCATCGACACCTAAATCATCTAAAACTTCATCGGCAGCTATTTTAATAATTTTTGCACGTGGATCGAAGTTTTTATAAACACGATGCCCAAAGCCCATTAGACGAAAAGGATCATTTTTATCTTTAGCTTTTGCCATGTATTTTTTAGTATCTCCATCATCAGCTTTTATAGCTTCCAGCATTTCTAAAACGGCTTGATTAGCACCACCATGAAGTGGTCCCCATAATGCAGAAATACCAGCAGAAATTGATGCAAATAATCCGGCATGCGATGAACCAACAATTCTAACCGTAGATGTAGAACAGTTTTGCTCGTGATCTGCATGTAAAATTAATAGTTTATCTAAAGCATTAATTAAAACTTCATCATGTACATACTCTTCATTAGGTTGTTTAAACATCATTTTAAGAATGTTTTCCACGTAACCTAAATTCTTGTCACCATAATCAAGCGGTAAGCCACTCTTTTTACGCATGGTCCATGCTACTAATACAGGAAATTTACCTAATATTTTTACGATGGTATGATACAAATCTTCTTCGGAATCCACATTAACTGAACTTGGATTAAAAGCTGTTAACGCACTCGTTAAAGATGATAAAACACCCATTGGGTGTGCAGATTTTGGGAAAGCGTCTAAAATTTTATGAACGTCCTCATCAACTATTGAGTTTTTCTTGATATCATCATGAAACTTTTCAAGTTGCTCTTTATTTGGAAGTTCTCCAAAAATTAGAAGAAAAGCAACCTCTAAAAAATCAGCTTTTTCAGCTAATTCTTCGATAGAATAACCTCTGTAACGCAAAATACCTTTTTCGCCATCTAAAAATGTTATAGCACTTTCACACGATCCTGTATTCTTAAAACCTGGATCTAAGGTGGTTACACCACCTGTTACGCTTCTAAACGTTTTAATATCCATGGCTACTTCATCTTCCGTTCCTGTAATTAAAGGAAACTCGTGTTTTTTGCCGTTTATTTCTAGTATAGCTTTATTTGACATAGTTTTATAAAAAAATTTAATTTAAGTTGGGCTAATTTACAAAATATCTGCTTATTTATTTTAGAATATCGCAAACCATTTCGTCATTTTAAGAATTATTAACAACAATAGTCAATAAAAAAGCGATTATTAAAAAAATAATCGCTTTTGATATATAAACTTAAAAAATGTGGTTTATTTTACTTTGAATGCATTTTCTTGAGGAAAATAAGCTACTTCACCCAATTCTTCTTCAATACGAAGTAATTGATTGTATTTAGCCATACGATCACTACGTGAAGCAGATCCTGTTTTAATTTGACCACAATTAAGCGCTACTGCTAAATCTGCAATAGTTGTATCTTCAGTTTCTCCAGAACGGTGAGACATTACAGTTGTATAACCAGCATTTTTAGCCATGTTTACAGCAGCAATAGTTTCAGTTAAAGAACCAATTTGGTTTACTTTAATCAAGATTGAATTAGCAATACCTTCTTTAATACCACGAGCTAAACGCTCTACGTTAGTTACAAATAAATCATCACCAACTAATTGTACTTTATCTCCAATTAATTCAGTAAGGTATTTAGTTCCTTCCCAATCGTTTTCATCCATTCCGTCTTCAATAGAAATAATTGGATACTTAGCAGCCAATTCAGCTAAATATTCAGCTTGTTCTTTTGAAGTTCTAATCATACCTTTATCTCCTTCGAATTTAGTATAATCATATTTTCCATCAACAAAAAATTCTGCAGAAGCACAATCTAAAGCAATTTTCACTTCGTCACCAAATTTATAACCTGCATTTTCAACCGCTTTTGCAATAGTTTCTAAAGCATCTTCTGTTCCGCCTGGTAAATTAGGAGCAAAACCACCTTCATCACCAACAGCAGTACTTAAATCTCTATCGTGTAATACTTTTTTAAGGTTATGGAAAATTTCAGTTCCCATTTGCATAGCATGTGTAAAGTTTTTAGCTTTAACAGGCATGATCATAAATTCTTGAAACGCAATTGGAGCATCACTATGAGAACCACCGTTAATAATGTTCATCATTGGTAATGGTAACGTATTAGCAGAAACACCACCTACGTAACGGTATAAAGGTAAACCTAACTCACCAGCTGCAGCTTTAGCAACCGCTAAAGACACACCTAAAATAGCATTGGCACCTAATTTTGATTTGTTTGGAGTTCCGTCCAACTCAATCATCATCTTATCGATTAGATTTTGTTCGAATACAGAAACACCTAATAATTCTTGAGCAATAATAGAATTAACATTGTCAACGGCTTTTAAAACACCTTTGCCCATGTATGCATTACCACCATCTCTTAATTCAACGGCTTCATGCTCTCCTGTAGATGCGCCAGATGGCACAGCAGCTCTTCCTAAAACATCGTTTTCTGTTACAACATCTACTTCAACAGTAGGATTTCCTCTAGAATCAAAAATTTGTCTAGCATGGATATTAATTATTATGCTCATAATTTTGTTTTTTTAGTCTTATTATTACTTCAAATTTACGGTTTAATCTTGTGAATTTTTATATGTTTTTAAATAAATTTATAAAAACACTTCTACAACGTTTTAGTAAAAGAAAACCTCATATAACGTATAGATTATTTGAGGTTTTCTTTTATTTAAAATAATTATTTATTTTTTATATTTTCGATAAATTGATCGAATAAATATTCAGAATCATGAGGTCCTGGACTAGCTTCTGGATGATATTGAACTGAGAAACAATTCTTATCTTTCATTGCTAAACCTGCAACCGTATCATCGTTTAAATGAAGATGAGTAATCTCTAAATCTAGATTAGCTTCAGCTTCTTCTCTATTAACTGCAAAACCGTGATTTTGAGATGTAACTTCACCTTTACCAGTAATTAGATTTTTAACAGGATGATTTATGCCTCGGTGCCCGTTATGCATTTTATAGGTTGAAACCCCATTCGCCAATGCAATAACTTGATGCCCCAAACAAATACCGAATAAAGGCAAATTACGTTTTATAATTTCTTTTGCCACAGCTTGCGCATCTACCAATGGTTCTGGATCACCAGGGCCATTTGATAAGAAATATCCATCTGGATTGAAAGCTTGCAAATCTTCAAATTTAGCATTGTATGGAAACACTTTAATGTAAGCATCTCTTTTAGCAATATTTCTAAGGATATTCTTTTTAATTCCAATATCTAAAGCAGCTACTTTATATGTTGCATTTTCATCACCATAAAAGTATGGTTCCTTTGTAGAAACCTGTGATGCCAACTCTAAGCCTTCCATATTAGGTTGTTCTGCTAACTGTTTTTTTAAACCTTCAACATTATCTACTTCCGTAGAAATAACCGCATTCATAGCACCATTATCACGAATATAACTTACTAAAGCACGTGTATCGACATCCGAAATCGCAAGTAGATTATTTTTATCCAAAAATTCTTCTAATGAAGCATCAGAATCATCTCTAGAATATTCGTAACTAAAATTTTTAACGATAAGCCCTGCTATTTTAATAGAATCAGATTCTACTTCATTTGCGTTCGTTCCATAATTACCAATATGTGCATTGGTAGCTACCATTAACTGGCCATAATACGAAGGATCGGTAAAAATTTCTTGATAACCTGTCATTCCAGTGTTAAAACATACTTCTCCAAATGCAGTGCCTTGCTTGTTAGCTACTGCTTTACCGTAAAAAATGGTACCATCTGCTAATATGATGATAGCTTTTTGTCTTTTTTGATATTTCATATAGTTGAGATAAAATTCCTTGTATAAGGAACAAAAGTTTTACAAATTTGCACAAAAAAAAGGATAAACTAAAATAGTTTATCCTTAATATATTAAATGCTTATTAACATTTATTCTTCTTCGTTTGAAGTTTTAGTTTCAACAGGAGCAGCTGCTGGCTTAGCGCCACCTCTTCTACTTCTTCTTGTTGTTTTCTTCTTGCCTTTATCTGCGTTATAAATCTCGTTGTAATCAACAAGCTCTATCATTGCCATATCAGCATTATCACCTAAACGATTTCCAAGTTTAATAATTCTTGTATATCCACCTGGTCTGTCAGCTATTTTAGCAGCAACATCTCTAAATAATTCTGCTACAGCTTCCTTTTGTCTTAAACGAGCCATCACAATACGTCTGTTATGTGTTGTATCAACTTTAGACTTAGTAATCATTGGCTCAACAAATTGCTTTAAAGCTTTTGCTTTTGCAACTGTTGTGTTAATACGTTTGTGCTCTATTAAAGAACAAGCCATATTAGCTAACATTGATTTTCTGTGGGCAGTTTTTCTACCTAAGTGGTTTATTTTTTTTTCCGTGTCTCATGACATTTGTTTTATCATCTTGCTACTAAACTCGACATCGAGGAGCAAAAAATGATTAATTAATCTTTATCTAATTTGTATTTACTTAAATCCATTCCGAAGTTTAAACCCTTAACATTTACAAGCTCTTCAAGCTCTGTTAAAGACTTTTTTACCAAAGTTTCTGAATTTCATTAAATCGTTTTTATTGAAAGATACTAAATCACCTAAAGTATCTACTTCGGCAGCTTTTAAACAATTAAGAGCACGTACAGATAAATCCATATCGATTAACTTAGTTTTAAGTAACTGACGCATGTGAAGAGATTCTTCATCATAAGTTTCAGTTTGTGCAATTTCATCAGCTTCTAAAGTGATACGCTCATCAGAGAATAACATGAAGTGGTGAATTAATGTTTTAGCTCCTTCCGTTAAAGCGTCTTGTGGAGTAATAGATCCATCTGTAATGATTTCAAAAACTAATTTTTCGTAATCAGTTTTTTGTTCAACACGATAATTTTCTATACTATACTTAACATTCTTTATTGGTGTATATATTGAATCGGTAAAAATAGTGCCAACTGGTGCTGAAGCTTTTTTGTTCTCTTCTGCAGGAACATATCCTCTTCCTTTTTCAATTGTAATTTCCATATTGAAATTTACTTTTGGATCTAAGTTACAGATAACTAATTCTGTATTTAATACTTGGAAACCAGAGATAAACTTCTGAAAATCACCAGCTGTAATTTTATCTTGACCAGAAATTGAAATAGAGATAGACTCGTTATCAATATCTTCAATTTGTCTTTTAAAACGAGCTTGTTTTAAGTTTAAGATGATTTCTGTTACATCTTCCACTACTCCAGGAATTGCTGAAAACTCATGATCTACACCTTCTATCCTAACAGACGTTATAGCAAAACCTTCTAAAGAAGATAATAAAACTCTTCTTAGTGCATTACCAACTGTTAGACCGTAACCTGGTTCTAATGGTCTGAATTCGAATTTACCTTCGAAATCAGTAGAATCAATCATGATTACTTTATCAGGTTTCTGAAAATTAAATACTGCCATATTTTTCTTCGTTTTAATTGTTATTTAGTTGCGCGATTTAAAAGTATGAAGAAGACTAACAAATCCTTTGGCTAAATACCAATATAATTAATTATTATTTAGAATATAATTCGACGATGAATTGCTCGTTGATGTTTTCTGGAATTTGGATTCTAGCAGGAACAGAAACATAAGTACCTTGCATAGTAGCTGTATTCCAAGTAATCCATTCGAATACTTGACTTGAGTTTGAAAGTGATCTATCGATCGCTTCAAGTGATTTAGACTTTTCTCTAACAGCAACAACATCTCCAGATTTTAAAGAGTAAGAAGGTATGTTTACCAATTCACCATTAACTGTAATGTGTCTGTGAGATACTAATTGTCTAGCAGCACTTCTTGTTGGAGAAATTCCCATTCTAAATACTACGTTGTCTAATCTAGACTCGCAAAGTTGTAATAAAACTTCACCTGTAATACCTTGAGCAGCTCTTGCTTTCTTAAATAAACCTCTAAATTGACGTTCTAATATACCATAAGTATATTTAGCCTTTTGCTTTTCCATTAATTGGATTGCATATTCAGATTTTTTTCCACGACGTCTTGCGTTTCCGTGTTGTCCAGGAGGATAATTTCTTTTTTCAAAAGATTTATCTTCTCCAAAAATTGCCTCGCCAAATTTACGAGCTATTTTAGTTTTAGGACCAGTATATCTTGCCATAATAAATTGATTTTAAGAGTGATTATGAATTAAGGTCTTAATCTTATCCTTCGATAATCGTTGATCTCTTTTATTGATACTTGTTAATAATTTCAGTTTGCAAATTTACACAAAAAATTAATACCACCTACATACAAGGTGATATCAATTTTTTATACTTGCTTAATTTAAAGCACGCTATTTAAAACGTGATTAAACTCTTCTTCTTTTTGGAGGACGACATCCATTATGTGGTAATGGTGTAACATCAATAATTTCTGTTACTTCAATACCTGCATTATGAATAGAACGAATAGCAGATTCTCTACCATTTCCTGGTCCTTTAACATAAACTTTAACTTTCTTTAAGCCAGCTTCTGTTGCTACTCCTGCAGCATCTTCAGCAGCTAATTGAGCAGCATAAGGTGTGTTTTTCTTAGATCCTCTAAATCCCATTTTACCAGCTGAAGACCATGAAATTACGTCTCCTTTTTTGTTGGTAAGTGAAATAATGATGTTATTGAAAGAAGCTGTAACGTGTGCTTCTCCAACCGCATCAACAATAACTTTACGTTTTTTTGTGCTTGTTTTTGCCATTTTCTTTTAGCTTTTAGTTTTAGTGATAGTCGCTAGAATCCTAAACTATTATAATTTCAAACAGATTCCTTCCAACGTCTAAATACCAAAGACTAATTATTATTTAGTTGCTTTCTTCTTATTAGCAACAGTTTTTCTTCTACCTTTTCTGGTTCTAGAGTTGTTCTTAGTACGTTGTCCTCTTAAAGGAAGACCAGATCTATGACGAATACCTCTGTAACATCCAATATCCATTAATCGCTTAATGTTTAATTGTGTTTCAGAACGTAATTCACCTTCAATTGTAAACGTTCCAACAGCATCACGAATGGCTGCTATTTGGTCATCATTCCAATCTTGAACTTTAATACTTTCATCAACTTTAGCTTCAGCTAAAATTTCTTTTGATCTACTTCTACCTACTCCGTAGATATAAGTTAAGGAAATTACTCCTCTCTTGTTTTTCGGTATGTCTACACCTGCAATTCTTGCCATAATTACCCTTGTCTTTGTTTAAATCTAGGATTCTTTTTGTTTATCACGTAAAGTCTGCCTTTTCTGCGTACGATCTTGCAATCTACACTTCTTTTTTTAATTGATGCTCTTACTTTCATCGTATTCGTATTAGTATCTATAAGTTATTCGAGCCTTAGTTAAATCATAAGGACTCATTTCTAATTTCACTTTATCTCCTGGTAATAACTTAATGTAATGCATACGCATTTTACCTGAGATGTGTGCTGTCACAATGTGACCGTTTTCTAATTCCACTCGGAACATCGCATTAGATAATGCTTCAATAATTGTTCCGTCTTGCTCTATTGCTGCTTGTTTTGCCATAGTATATATTAAGCTACTGCTTTTCTATTTTTACCTGTCTTCATCAAACCATCATAATGTCTATTTAACAAATAAGAATTTATTTGTTGCATAGTATCAATCGCAACACCAACCATAATTAACAGTGATGTACCTCCGAAAAATAAAGCCCAACCTTGTTGCACACCCATTAGCTTAACAATAAAAGCTGGAAATACAGCTAGAACTGCTAAAAATATAGAACCCGGTAAAGTTATCTGAGACATTATTTTATCTAAATACTCCGATGTTTCTGATCCTGGACGTATACCGGGAATAAATCCACCGCTACGTTTTAAATCGTCTGCCATTTTGTTCGTTGGAACAGTAATTGCCGTATAAAAATATGTAAAAACAATAATTAATAAAGCAAAAGTCACGTTGTACCAAAAACCAAATATATCCGAATAGTTAGTCTGCATCCATATGCCGGTTGCTGTTTCCTTAAGGAATGAAGAACCACCAATTAAACTAGGAACAAACATAATAGCCTGAGCAAATATAATTGGCATTACACCAGATGCATTAAGCTTTAAAGGAATATACTGTCTTGATCCAGCCATAGCAGCTTTTTCATAACCACCAGTCGCAGTTCTCCTAGCGTATTGCACTGCAATCTTTCTAACCCCCATAACTAACATGATAGAGCCAAGAATAATTACAAACCAAATAACTAATTCAAAAAGAATAAGCATTACATTGTTTCCTTCTAATCTAGTAGCAGCATTCTGTAAAAACACTTGCGGTAATCTTGCGATAATACCAACCATAATTAAAAGAGAAATACCATTACCAATACCTTTATCCGTAATCTTTTCTCCTAACCACATAGCAAATATACAGCCAGTAACTAGAATTGATACAGATGAGAAATAAAATAATGGTCCTTGTCCTAATAAGAACGCTGCTTCAGGAATACCTAAAGCTGGTAAGCTAGCTAAATACCCTGGTGCTTGTAGTAAACAGATCGCTATAGTTAACCAACGTGTAATTTGAGTGATTTTCTTTTGACCACTTGCGCCTTCCTTTTGTAATTTCTGCAAATAAGGAATCGCAATTCCCATTAACTGAACAACAATAGAAGCCGAAATGTAAGGCATGATACCTAAAGCAAATACCGAAGCATTAGCAAAAGCACCACCTGTAAAGGCATTAAGAATCCCTAATATTCCACTATCAGTTTTATCTGCTAAACTACCTAATAGCGTAGCATCAATTCCTGGTAAAACTATTTGAGCTCCAAAACGATAAACTAATAACAGACTTAATGTAATAAGAATTCTGTTTCTTAGCTCCTCTATTTTCCAAACATTTTTTAACGATTCTATAAATTTCATACTTAAAATAAGTCTTATAACGTTACAGCTTCTCCTCCAGCAGCTTCAATAGCAGCTTTTGCTGAAGCAGTAAACTTATGAGCAGTTACTTTTAATTTTGCCTTTAATTCTCCTCGTCCTAAGATTTTAACTAAATCGTTTTTATCTACTAAACGGTTTGTGAATAAAGTTGCAAAATCAACTGTACCTTCAATTTTCTTGTCATCAACCAATTGTTGCAAAGTATCTAAATTGATACCTTGGTGTTCAATACGATTAATATTAGTAAAACCAAATTTAGGAACACGTCTTTGAAGAGGCATTTGACCACCTTCAAAACCTAATTTCTTAGAATAACCAGAACGAGATTTAGCTCCTTTGTGACCACGTGTAGCGGTACCACCTTTACCAGAACCTTGTCCACGACCTATTCTTTTTCCTTGATTTTTTACTGAACCTTCTGCAGGTTTTAAATTACTTAAATCCATTTTCAGTTATATTATTTTGTTTCTTCAACAGAAACTAAATGTGAAACTTTAGCAACCATACCAAGAATATTTGGTGTAGCCTCATGCTCTTTTACCTGACCAATCTTTTTAAGACCAAGAGCTTCTAAAGTTCTTTTTTGTCTTAGCGTACGATTGATTGCGCTTTTAACTTTTGTTACTTTAATTTTTGCCATCTCTGTCGTTATTAAGCGTTAAAAACTTGTTGAAGTGAAATACCTCTATCTCTTGCAATGGCATTCGCATCTCTTAATTGTAATAAAGCATCAAAAGTTGCTTTTACTACATTATGAGGGTTTGAAGAACCTTGAGATTTTGATAATACATCATGAATCCCAACAGCCTCTAATACTGTACGTACAGCACCACCAGCAATTACACCTGTACCAGGAGCAGCAGGAATAATATTTACTCTTGCTCCACCATATTTACCTTTTTGTTCGTGAGGTAAAGTTCCTTTAATGATAGGAATTCTAACTAGATTTTTCTTAGCATCTTCAACTGCTTTTGCGATTGCACTAGCAACATCTTTAGATTTACCTAAACCTTGTCCTACAACACCAGCTTCATCACCAACCACAACGATTGCCGAGAAACCAAATGCTCTACCACCTTTAGTTACTTTAGTAACCCTTTGTACACCAACTAAACGATCCTTAAGATCTAATCCACCTGGTTTTACTAATTCTGCACTTTTAAATTTTTTCAACATAATTTCTTAAAATTTAAGTCCTGCGGCTCTAGCGCCATCAGCTAATGATTTAATTCTTCCGTGGTATAAATATCCACCTCTATCAAAAGCAATAGTTTCAACACCCGCTTTTAAAGCTTTTTCTCCTACTGCCTTACCAACTAGTTCAGCTATTTCAGATTTATTACCTTTAGCAATTATGTCTTTATCTCTTGAAGATGAAGATGCTAAGGTTTTACCCGTTACATCGTCAACCACTTGAGCATAAATTTCTTTATTACTTCTATAAACAGCTAATCTAGGTCTAGCTTCTGTTCCAGAAACTACCTTGCGAATTCTGTTTTTTATTCTTAGTCGTCTTTCGTTCTTTGTCAATGCCATAACTAATTTATTAAGCTGATTTACCTGCTTTTCTTCTTAATACTTCACCAACAAACTTCACACCTTTTCCTTTATAAGGCTCTGGTGGTCTAAATCCGCGGATCTTTGCAGCTACTTGACCAACTAATTGTTTATCGAATGATGTTAATTTTATAATTGGGTTTTTTCCCTTTTCTGAAATTGTTTCTAACGTTACTTCTGGAGCAATATTTAAAACAATATTATGAGAAAATCCTAAGGCTAAATCTAATTTTTGTCCTTGATTTGATGCTCTATAACCAACACCAACCAATTCTAATTCTTTAGTCCACCCTTTTGATACACCTTCTACCATGTTATTCATTAAAGATCTATATAAACCATGTTTAGCTTTTTGATCTTTAGTATCTGAAGAACGTGCTACCATCACTTTACCATCTTCTACTTTAATTTCGATAGAATCGTAATTTTGTGATAACTCTCCTAATTTTCCTTTTACAGTTACTACGTTATCTTTAACGTCTACTGTTACACCTTCTGGAATGGCTACTGGATTATTTCCTATTCTTGACATTTCTTTCTGGTTTAAAAATTAGTGAACGTAACATAATACTTCGCCACCTACATTATCTCTTTTGGCTTGTTTACCTGTCATTACTCCGTGAGAAGTAGAAACAATAGCAACACCAAGTCCATTCAAGATTCTAGGCATATCATTAGAACCAGAATACTTACGTAAACCTGGCGTACTAATACGTTGAAGTTTTTTAATTACAGGCTCTTTCGTGTCCTTATTATACTTAAGTGCTATTTTAATAGAACCTTGTACAGAAGTGTCATCAAATTTGTAACTTAAAATATATCCTTGTTCGAATAATATTTTAGTAATGTCTTTCTTTAAATTAGATGCTGGGATCTCTACCACTCTGTGGTTAGCACGCACGGCATTTCTAATTCTTGTCAAATAATCCGCAATTGGATCTGAGTACATAATGAATTGATTTTGTGATCTTGGTTTTCAACGTTGGTGTTGAACCTAAAATCTGATTATTTAAATAATATTACCAACTAGCTTTTCTTACACCAGGGATAAGACCTTGATTGGCCATTTCTCTGAATGTTACACGTGAAAGTCCAAAAGTTCTCATGTAACCTTTTGGTCTACCCGTTAATTTACATCTATTATGTTGACGAACAGGAGATGCATTTTTTGGTAACTTTTGTAATGCTTCATAATCGCCAGCTTCTTTTAAAGCTTTACGTTTCTCTGCATATTTAGCTACCGTTTTTGATCTTTTTACCTCACGGGCTTTCATTGATTCTTTAGCCATATCTTAGTTCTTTTGAAAAGGTAATCCTAATTCGGTTAATAATGATTTTGCTTCTTTATCAGTATCAGCAGTCGTTACAAATGTAATATCCATACCTGAGATTTTGTTCACTTTATCAATGTTTATCTCTGGAAATATAATTTGTTCAGTAACTCCTAAATTGTAGTTACCACGTCCGTCAAATCCTGTAGCTTTTATTCCGTTGAAATCTCTAACACGTGGAAGTGCAGAAGTAACTAAACGATCTAAAAACTCATACATACGCTCACCACGTAAAGTAACTTTTGCCCCAATTGGCATACCTTTACGTAATTTAAACGATGCAACATCCTTTTTAGATAATGTTGAAATAGCTTTTTGTCCGGATATAGTACTTAACTCTTCTACTGCGTAGTCGATTAGTTTCTTATCTGCAACGGCCGCACCTACACCCTTAGATATTACTATCTTAGAAAGTTTAGGAACTTGCATTACATTTTTATATCCAAATTCGTCTGTAAGAGCTGCAATTACTTTGCTTTTATACTCTTCTTTAAGTCTTGGTGAATATGCCATAACTATATTACTTCATTAGATTTTAATGAAAATCTTACTTTTTTGTCGCCTTCTACTCGGTATCCAATTCTCGTTGCTTCTCCTTTCGAAGTTAGCAAAGATAAGTTAGAAATATGAATAGCTGCTTCTTTTTCTACGATTCCTCCTTGAGGATTTTGTGCACTTGGTTTAGTATGTTTCTTCACCATGTTTACACCCTCAACAATCGCTTTGTTCTTTTCAATCAATACTTTTTGAACTGTACCTTCAGATCCCTTGTGATCTCCAGCAATAACTCTTACAGTATCTCCTGTTTTTATTTTAAGCTTTCCCATCTTAATATTTTCTGTATTAAAGCACTTCTGGTGCTAATGATACAATCTTCATGAATGATTTATCACGAAGCTCTCTAGCAACAGGACCAAAAACACGAGTTCCTCTCATCTCACCCGTTGGGTTTAATAAAACACATGCATTATCGTCAAATCTTATATAAGATCCGTCTGGTCTTCTTACTTCCTTCTTTGTACGCACAACTACTGCTGTAGACACGGCTTTTCTCTTAATGTTTCCATTAGGAGTTGCATCTTTAACAGAAACAACTATTTTGTCTCCTACAGAAGCATATCTTCTTTTAGTACCTCCTAAAACACGGATAACTAAAACTTCTTTTGCTCCAGTGTTGTCTGCTACTTTTATTCTTGATTCTTGCTGTAACATAATTATTTAGCTCTTTCTAGGATTTCTACTAATCTCCAGCATTTAGACTTAGATAAAGGTCTTGTTTCCATGATCTTTACTTTATCACCAATGTTGCAGTCGTTTGTTTCGTCGTGTGCTACGTACTTTTTCGTTTTTAATACGAATTTTCCATACATAGGATGTTTTACTTTTTTAACCTCTGCAACAACTATTGATTTTTGCATTTTGTTACTAGTAACAACTCCTATACGTTCTTTTCTTAAATTTCTTGTTTCCATCTTTCAGCAGAATTATTGTAATTCTCTTTTAGTTAATTCGGTCGCAATTCTAGCTACACTTCTTCTTATAGAACGTAATTGAATTGGATTTTCTAAAGGAGATATTGCATGAGCCAATTTTAGGTCTGAATAACTCTTTTTTGTTTCACCAAGTTTCTCTTGTAACTCGGCTACAGATAATTCTTTAATTTCTGATTGTTTCATAATATCAAATAAATTATGCTTCGTAATCTCTAGCGATTAAAAACTTAGTTTGTACAGGTAGTTTCTGTGCTGCTAAACGTAATGCTTCTTTTGCAACGTCTAAAGGCACTCCACCTATTTCAAATAATACTCTTCCTGGCTTAACAACAGCTACCCAATATTCAACGGCACCTTTACCTTTACCCATACGTACTTCAAGAGGTTTCTTTGTAATAGGCTTATCTGGAAATATTTTTATCCAAAGTTGCCCTTCTCTTTTCATGTAACGTGTAGCGGCAATACGAGCTGCTTCAATTTGACGTGATGTTAAAAAATTCGAGTCTAACGATTTTATTCCAAAAGTTCCACTTGAAAGTTGGTGCCCTCTTCCGGCATTACCTTTCATACGTCCCTTTTGTTGCTTACGAAATTTTGTTCTTTTAGGCTGTAACATTTTTCTTTATTTATAAAAAATTACTTTCTACGACGAGGTTTGTTATCTCTGTTTCCGCCACGTCCTCCGGCTCCACCTTTTCCTTGCTTCTTAGATAATCCAACAAGCGGAGAAAGTTCTCTTTTACCATATACTTCACCTTTCATGATCCATACTTTTACACCCAATCTACCATAAGTAGTGTGTGCCTCAACTAAAGCATAATCAATATCGGCTCTAAAGGTTGATAAAGGAATACGTCCTTCTTTGTAGTGTTCTGAACGTGCCATTTCTGCCCCGTTTAAACGTCCACTAATTTGGATTTTAATTCCTTCAGCATTCATACGCATTGTAGCAGCAATAGCCATCTTAATTGCACGTCTGTATGAAATTCTATTTTCAATTTGACGAGCGATGCTTGATCCTACTAAAAATGCATCAAGTTCAGGTCTTTTAATTTCAAAGATATTAATCTGAACTTCTTTTTCAGTAATCTTCTTAAGCTCTTCTTTTAACTTGTCTACCTCTTGGCCACCTTTTCCGATAATAATACCAGGTCTAGCAGTAGTGATAGTAACGGTTACAAGTTTAAGAGTTCTTTCGATAATTACTCTACTTACACTAGCTTTAGATAAACGCGCGTGAACGTATTTTCTAATTTTATCGTCTTCGGCAAGCTTATCTCCATAATCATTACCTCCGTACCAGTTAGATTCCCATCCTCTGATAATACCTAAGCGATTTCCGATTGGATTTGTTTTTTGTCCCATATCTATCTTAGCTTTGTGTGTTGTTTTTTGCTCCTACTACGATTGTTACGTGGTTAGAACGTTTTCTGATTCTGTGTGCACGACCTTGAGGTGCTGGACGTAATCTCTTTAACATAGATCCGCTGTCAACAGTTATCTCTTTCACGATCAATTCAGCCTCTTCAATGTTAGCTTCTTCGTTTTTAGCTTGCCAGTTTGCAATTGCAGACAGTAACAATTTCTCTAAACGTCCAGAAGCTTCCTTTTGGTTGAATTTTAAAATATTAAGTGCATGTTCTACCTTTTCGCCTCTTACTAAATCGGCTACTAAGCGCATTTTTCTCGGTGATGTAGGACAGTTATTAAGTTTAGCAAAAGCAACGTGTTTTTTTGCTTCCTTAATAGCGTCTGCCATTTGTTTTTTACGACTTCCCATAGCTTACTACTTTTTACCTTTATTTTTAGCACCTGCATGTCCACGGAATGAACGTGTTGGTGAAAATTCTCCTAATTTATGACCTACCATGTTTTCAGTAACATATACTGGAACAAATTGACGGCCATTGTGTACTGCGATAGTTTGTCCAACAAAATCCGGAGTAATCATAGAGGCTCTAGACCATGTTTTGATTACCGTTTTCTTGTTAGCTTCAACATTTACAGCTACTTTCTTTTCTAATTTATAATGAACGTAAGGTCCTTTTTTTAGTGATCTTGCCATGTCTTATTTCTTTCTACGTTCTACAATATATTTATTACTTGCTTTAGTCTTAGAACGGGTTCTGTAACCTTTAGCTGGAATACCGTTTCTAGAACGAGGATGTCCACCAGAAGATTTACCTTCACCACCACCCATTGGGTGATCGACTGGATTCATAACTACTGGTCTAGTACGTGGTCTTCTACCTAACCATCTTGTTCTACCTGCTTTACCACCTACTAATAATTGGTGATCAGAATTAGATACAACACCAATAGTTGCCATACAGTTAGCAAGAATTAATCTTGTTTCACCAGAAGGTAATTTTACCGTAGCAAATTTACCATCTCTTGCCATTAATTGAGCAAATGCACCAGCACTACGAGCCATAACAGCACCTTGACCTGGACGTAACTCTAAACAAGAAATTATAGTTCCTAATGGAATTTCACTTAATGGCATTGCATTTCCAATTTCTGGAGCAACACCTTCTTGACCAGATACTACATTTTGCCCAACCTGAAGTCCATTTTGTGCAATAATGTATCTTTTTTCGCCATCTTGATAATTCAATAATGCAATAAAAGCTGTTCTGTTTGGATCGTATTGAATTGAAGCAACTTCACCAGGAATACCAGCTTTGTCTCTTTTAAAATCGATAATACGATACTTTCTTTTATGACCACCACCAATGTAGCGCATAGTCATTTTTCCTTCACTGTTTCTACCACCAGATCTTTTGTTCGGAACGAGTAAACTCTTTTCCGGCTTATCAGTAGTAATAGCATCATAGCCGTTTACTACTCTAAATCGCTGTCCTGGGGTGATTGGTTTTAATTTTCTTACTGACATTTGTCTTTAATTACATGTTACTGTATAAATCAATCATTTCACCTTCCGCCAGTTGTACAATTGCTTTTTTAACTGCATTTGTTTTACCATGTTGAATACCAGTTTTAGTAAACTTGGTACTACGATCTGGACGGACATTTATAGTACGAACTTTTTCAACAGAAACACCATAAGCAGCTTCCACCGCTTTTTTGATTTCTACCTTGTTCGCCTTAGTCTTCACCGAGAACGTATAGCAGTTTCTCAACTCGCTATTAGCTGTCGCTTTTTCTGTGATTATAGGTTTAATTAAGATACTCATTGTTTCTATTTACTTAAATTTGTTTCAATTCCTGCTAAAGCGCCTTCTAAAAGAATCACTTGATTTGCGTTCAGTATTTTATAAGTACTTATTTCTGAAGAAGTTATCACCTCAGAGCCTTTTAAATTACGTGACGACAAATATACGTTTTTATTAGCCTCACCCAACACAAACAGTGACTTTTTGTTCTCTAAATCTAGAGCTTTTAAAACAGCTGTAAAGTTTTTAGTTTTTGGAGACTCAAAACTAAAGTCTTCTAAAACTACAATAGACTTCTCTCCTGCCTTAATACTAAATGCTGATTTACGAGCTAGTCTCTTAAGGTTTTTATTAAGTTTGAAGCTGTAATTTCTTGGTCTTGGACCGAACATACGACCACCACCTCTAAACACACCAGACTTAATAGAACCTGCACGAGCTGTACCAGTACCTTTTTGCTTTTTAATCTTACGGGTAGATCCAGAAATCTCAGCTCTTTCTTTAGCCTTGTGAGTTCCTTGACGTTGGTTTGCTAAGTATTGTTTAACATCCAAGTATACCGCGTGATTATTAGGCTCAATAGCAAACACATCGCTAGAAAGGTCTGCCTTTCTACCTGTGTCTTTTCCGTTTATATCTAAAACTGCTACTTTCATTATTTTCTAATAATTACATAAGAGTTTTTATGGCCAGGAACACATCCTTTAACCACAAGTAGGTTCTTTTCAGCAACTACTTTTAAAACTTTTAAATTTTGAACTTTAACTGTGTCTCCACCCATTCTACCTGCCATTTTCATGCCTTTAAAAACACGAGCAGGGTAAGATGCAGCTCCAATAGACCCCGGCGCTCTTAAACGGTTATGTTGACCGTGAGTAGCTTGACCTACACCACCGAAACCATGACGTTTTACAACACCTTGAAATCCTTTACCTTTTGATGTACCAGCAACGTCAACAAATTCGCCTTCGGCGAAATGATCAACAGTGATTGCATCACCTAATTTGTACTCCGAATCAAAACTTTTGAATTCAACGATTTTGCGTTTCACAGAAGTACCCGCTTTTTTAGCATGACCTAAGTCTGCTTTAGTAGCGCTTTTTTCTGTCGCGTCATCGAAACCAAGTTGAATAGCTGCATAGCCGTCAACCTCTTCAGTTCTGACTTGGGTAACGATACATGGTCCAGCTTCGATTACTGTACAAGGAATGTTTTTCCCGTTTTCATCGAAGATGCTGGTCATACCGATTTTCTTTCCAATTAACCCAGACATATTTAATTATTTATTAATGATTTACTATTTATTAAAAACATTTAAGGCTGAAAATACGTTTCAGCCTTGAAGTGTATTTTTACCGTTTTTCCCGCAACCGCATTGGTGGGACATGTAAATATGGAGCAAAACTCCCTATTTTGAGCATGCAAATGTAGAGTTTTATTTCGGTTTAAAAAAATGATTTTCAATTAATTCTGTATAAAAACATCATAACCATATTATTAATCTATTTTGTCTCAAAATCCAATATTTCTATCACCCTCCAAAAACATAGTAAAACCTGATGAAATCAATGTAAAATTTCGATTTCAAAAAAAAAAGCATCAGAATAAAATAATTATCCTGATGCCTCTAATTTTTATCTATACAAGTATAAACTTGTAATTAAACTATACTTTAATCTCTACTTCAACACCACTTGGCAACTCTAATTTCATTAAAGCGTCGATAGTTTTAGAAGATGAAGAGTAAATATCTAATAATCTCTTGTAAGAGCTTAATTGAAATTGTTCTCTCGACTTCTTGTTAACGTGAGGTGAACGTAATACAGTGAAAATTTTCTTGTGTGTTGGTAATGGAATTGGACCAGTTACAACAGCACCTGTACTTTTTACGGTTTTTACAATCTTATCAGCAGACTTGTCTACTAAGTTATGATCGTAAGACTTTAATTTTATTCTGATTTTTTGACTCATTTTCTTAACTTTTTAAGATTGTTCTCCTTTAGCAGCCTTAATCACTTCTTCAGATATATTAGAAGGTGTTTCAGCATAGTGTGAAAATTCCATAGTTGATGTTGCTCTACCAGAAGATAATGTTCTTAATGTAGTAACATAACCAAACATTTCTGATAATGGCACAGTAGCTTTTACAGTTTTTGCTCCAGCTCTATCACCCATATCACTCATTTGTCCACGTCTTCTGTTTAAATCTCCAACAATGTCACCCATATTTTCTTCAGGAGTAATTACCTCAAGTTTCATAATAGGTTCCATGATTACAGCTTTTGCAGCTTTAGCACAGTTTTTAAATCCTAATTTAGCTGCTAATTCGAAAGAAAGTTGATCCGAATCCACATCGTGGTAAGATCCATCTCTCAATGTTACTTTCATAGCATCTATTTCGTAACCTGCTAAAGGTCCGTTAACCATCGCCATTTTAAATCCTTTTTCAATTGAAGGTATAAATTCCTTAGGAACGTTACCACCTTTAATTACAGATTCAAATTGAAGTCCTACAACGCCTTCATCTGCTGGTCCAACCGTAAATACGATATCAGCAAATTTACCACGACCACCAGATTGTTTCTTATAAACTTCTCTATGATCCGCTACAGCTGTAATAGCCTCTTTATATTCAACTTGTGGTTGACCTTGATTAACTTCTACTTTAAACTCACGTCTTAAACGATCTACAATTACATCTAAGTGTAATTCACCCATTCCAGAAATAATAGTTTGTCCTGAAGCTTCGTCTGAACGTACAGTAAATGTAGGATCTTCTTCAGCTAATTTAGCTAAGCCCATTCCTAATTTATCAACATCAGCTTTAGTTTTAGGTTCCACTGCGATACCAATTACGGGATCAGGGAAGTCCATAGATTCTAAAACGATTGGGAATTTTTCAGCCGAAAGTGTATCTCCTGTTTTGATAGATTTAAATCCAACAGCAGCTCCAATATCTCCAGCTTCTATAAAATCAATTGCATTTTGCTTGTTAGCATGCATTTGGTAGATACGAGAAATACGCTCTTTTTTACCAGAACGGTTATTTAAAACGTAAGAACCCGCATCTAAACGACCAGAATACGCTCTAAAGAAAGCTAAACGACCTACGAAAGGATCGGTAGCAATTTTAAATGCTAATGCAGCGAAAGGTTCGTCTACACTTGGCTTACGCAATTCTTCTTTTTCTGTATCAGGATTCATCCCTACAATACCTTCTTTATCCATAGGAGAAGGTAAATAACGACATACAGCATCTAATAAGAATTGTACACCTTTATTTTTGAAAGCAGAACCACAAATCATTGGAATGATAGCCATATCCATTACAGCAGCTCTAAGTGCAGCATGCACTTCATCTTCTGTAATAGAATCTTCATCTTCCATGAATTTCTCTAGTAAGTCTTCATCATAACTAGCTACTTCTTCAATTAGCTTAGCACGTAGAATTTTTGCTTCTTCTTTAAGCTCTTCAGGAATATCAACAACATCAAATGTTGAACCCATTCCTTCTTCATGCCAAACAATAGCTCTGTTCTTAACTAAATCGACAATACCTTTAAAGTTTTCTTCGTCACCAATATTCAAAACAATAGGCACTGCATTAGAACCTAACATTTCTTTTACTTGGCCACAAACCATCATAAAATCAGATCCTTGACGGTCCATTTTATTAACGAATCCTATTCTTGGCACTTTATAGTTATCAGCAAGTCTCCAGTTAGTTTCAGATTGTGGTTCAACACCATCCACTGCACTAAATAAGAATACTAAACCATCAAGTACACGTAAAGATCTATTTACCTCTACAGTAAAATCTACGTGACCTGGTGTGTCAATAATATTAAAATGGTAGTCCTGAGCTTCCGCTGTTGGCTCACCATTTTCCATAGGGAATTTCCACTCACAAGTTGTAGCAGCAGACGTAATAGTAATACCACGTTCTTGCTCTTGCTCCATCCAGTCCATTGTTGCAGCACCATCATGTACTTCACCAATTTTATGAGAAACTCCTGTATAATAAAGAATACGTTCTGTAGTAGTGGTTTTTCCTGCATCAATATGTGCAGCAATACCAATATTTCTTGTTAATCTTAAATCTCTTGCCATGTTTTAGAATCTAAAGTGAGAGAATGCTTTATTTGCCTCTGCCATTTTGTGAGTATCTACTCTTTTCTTAACTGCTGACCCTTCTTCTTTAGCTGCTGCTAAAACTTCTGAAGCCAAACGTAAAGCCATAGATTTTTCGTTTCTTTTACGTGAATAGCTAATTAACCATTTCATTGCCGTAGATACTTTACGGTCTGGACGAATTTGCATTGGAATTTGGAATGTTGCTCCACCAACTCTACGACTACGTACTTCTACGTGAGGCATAACGTTAGATAAGGCATCTTTCCAGATCTCTAAAGCTGTTTTTTCTTCGTCT
The DNA here is from genome assembly GCF_009796805.1 of Algibacter sp. L1A34. Lineage (NCBI taxonomy): Bacteria > Pseudomonadati > Bacteroidota > Flavobacteriia > Flavobacteriales > Flavobacteriaceae > Algibacter > Algibacter sp. L1A34. The sequence continues at coordinate 593,619 of NZ_CP047029.1, forward strand.
GTTTTCTTTTCTTCTACTATTGCGATTGCATCATAGAATACTTTAAAAGCTACCGACTTTTTTCCATCCCACATCATCATGTTAACGAAACGAGTTACTAACTGGTCGTTAAATTTAGGGTCTGGTAAAAGCGGTCTTTTTTTCGCTGCTCTTTTTCTCATTTCTTCTTCTTAAAGTTTTAATTACTTCTTAGGGCGTTTTGCTCCGTACTTAGATCTACGTTGTGTTCTACCTGCAACACCTGCTGTGTCTAAGGCACCACGAACGATGTGATATCTAACTCCTGGCAAATCTTTTACCCTTCCACCTCTAACCAATACTATCGAGTGCTCTTGTAAATTGTGTCCTTCACCACCGATGTATGCATTAACCTCGTTACCGTTTGTTAAACGAACCCTTGCTACCTTACGCATTGCTGAGTTAGGTTTTTTAGGTGTCGTTGTGTAAACACGAGTACACACACCACGTCTTTGTGGACACGAATTTAAAGCAGCCGATTTACTCTTCTTGGTTATTTTGGCTCTTCCTTTTCGTACTAATTGTGAAATTGTTGGCATATATTTCTATATAATATTTGTTAATCCTCTTCTTAGAGGGGTGCAAATGTAGTAATTAAAATTAATTATTCAAATCGTAATTCGTTAATTTTTAAGAGTTTTAGAAAAAAGAAGCCATCTAGATATTAAATTTGTACTTTTTCCGTTAGATTTACATGGAGATTAAGTTTATAAAATTAAAAAAGAATACAACCATAATAGAAACAGTTTTAGTACATAAACAAGAAACATTTCATTAAAATAAACCTAATAAATTATTTAGGTATTCAACAAAAAACATCAATTCTTTAAATCATTTTGCAAAAAACTTTTATTTCTTTTCTTATTATATTTTTATTCTTTTCTACGGAAGTGCTTTGCCAAACTTTATATTTAAATATTGATGGAGAAAATAAGAATGAAACCCAAGTAATAGATTCTTTAAACTATATAAAAACGCACAAAGATTTTTTTTCGATTAAATCGGAAGTTGAATTTATTCAAAATACACTCTTTAAAAAAGGATATATTGAAAATGAAGTTTCTGAAATTTCAAAAATTAACGATTCTGTCTTTGCTACCTCTATCAATTTAAAAACAAAATTCAATTCGATAAACATCTATTATGATAACGGCTTAATTGAAACATCTATTTTAAATCAAATTTCGAATAAAGTTTTTGATGATTATTTTGAATTACCTTTTCAGCAAGTAGAAAATGCTTTAAATTTTATTAATTCAAAAATAACTAAAGATGGGTTTCCTTTTTCAAAATTAAATCTGTCAAATATTTCAACTAAAAGCAAAACCATATTAAAGGCAGATTTGGTTATTAATTCTTCCGAAGAAAAAAGAACCATTAGTAATATCATTATTAAAGGTTACAAAAAATTTCCTCGCTCCTATTTAAAACACTATTTAAAAATAAAGAAAAATCAGGTTTTCGATTTAAACTCAATAAAAAATAAAACAAAACAGCTTAATGATTTACGTTTTGCTAACCAAATAAAATCGCCTGAGGTTCTGTTTTCAAAAGATTCAACATCATTATATCTATACCTCAAAAAATCTCAAAGTAATAATTTCGACGGTTTTTTAGGTTTTGGAACGAATGAAGACACCAATAACATTGAATTTGATGGCTATTTAAATCTAAGTCTAACAAATAATTTAAATTTTGGAGAATCTTTTCAGTTACTTTATAAGAGCGACGAGAACGATCAAAAAACATTTGACATCAACGCGTCTCTACCTTATTTATTTAAAACACCGATTGGAGTCGATTTTCAATTACGCATTTTTAAACGAGATTCTTCCTTCACTACCGTAAATCAATCTGTAAAACTTCATTATCAAATAAATTCTAAACATAAAATTTACGTTGGTCTAACAAATTTAGAATCCAACAATTTACTATCCTTAAATACCACACCCAACATTGTTGATTATAATACATCCTATTACACCTTGGCTTATGAATACATAAAGCCACAATCGGACAATTTACTCTTTCCCGTGAACAGTAAATTGTATTTTGAAACTGACTTTGGAACTCGAAAGCAAAGTAGTTTATCACAAAAACAAACACAATTTTTTATTGATGCGTCTAAAATTTTTAATTTAAACCATAAAAACAGTTTTTATACACGAATAAACGGGTCGCTACTATCATCTGATGATTATCTCGAAAACGAACTTTCTCGATTTGGAGGTATTAATTCCATTAGAGGTTTTGAAGAAAATAGTCTTTATGCTTCCTTATACGGATTACTTAACACAGAGTACCGTTACCAAGTAAGCAACTCAATCTACATTCACTCAATAACAGATGCTGCATATTTTGAGAACAAAATTTTAAAAACCAAAGAAAAACTGTTTGGATACGGCTTTGGATTTGGTATTTTAACTAAAGCTGGCATTTTTAAATTTAACTATGCAAACGGCAAATTGCAGAATCAAAAATTTAAACTATCCAATTCTAAGATTCACATAAGTTTGACTACAGTTTTTTAGTATTTTTTTGACATATCTATAAAACTGTAATATAATTCTTAATTTTTAACTCTTATTTATTGTTTTATCTGCATATTATGGCCACTTTTGACATTAACTAATTCAAATAACTATAAAATGAAAACAAAGCTTAGTGGAATGCTAACGCTATTACTAGCGTTTGTTGTGCAACTAACGTTTGCACAAGAAAAGACAATTTCAGGAGTAATCTCGGATAATGCTGGCTTACCCTTACCTGGAGCTACTGTCTTAGTAAAAGGAACCTCCTCAGGAACTTCAACAGATTTCGATGGTAAATATTCAATAACAGCTAATCAAGGAGCTACTCTTGTTATTAGTTTTGTTGGATACACCAAAACAGAAATAACTATTGGAGCTTCCAAAATTATTAATGTAACAATGGACGAAGATGCAGCAACTCTAGATGAAGTTGTTGTAACTGCTTTGGGTATTAAAAGAAGTAAAAAATCTTTAGGATACGCAACACAAGAAATTGGAAATGAAGAAATCGCTACTGTAAAGGAAGCAAATGTCCTTAATCAACTTTCTGGTAAAGTTTCAGGTCTTTCTATACAAAGAACGAACAACCTTGGTGGTTCTACCAATGTTGTAATTAGAGGCCAAACTTCGCTAACAGGTTCAAATCAAGCATTATTTGTTATTGATGGCGTGCCAATTTCTAACAGAAACACAAACACAGGAACACAATCTCAAGGATCTACTGGTTACGATTACGGTAATCCTGTATCAGATTTAAACCCTGATGATATTGAGTCTATGAATGTTCTAAAAGGATCTGCTGCGACAGCGTTATATGGTTCTAGAGCATCAAACGGTGTTATAGTAATTAATACTAAAAAAGGTAAAGGATCTAATTCTAAAGATTACTCGGTAACAATATCTTCTAATGTTAGTACTGGAAGTATAGACAAAAGTACTTTTCCCGAATTCCAAACAGGATACGGAGCTGGTTATGGCGGAAACGATTATAATTTCAAATCAGAAGATTTTAATGGAGATGGAACTATTGATAACTTTGCTAACGTAAACGACGATGCTTCTTTTGGACCTAAATTTGATTCTAGCTTATATTTAACTCAATGGGATGCATTATACCCACAATTAACAGATACCTATGGAGTAGCAAGACCTTGGGAAGCCACTAAAAATGGTCCTATTACATTTTTTCAAACTCCTACTTCTTTTACAAACTCAGTTTCTGTAGCTAAAAGATTCGATGCTGGGTCTTTTAGACTATCATACTCTAACTATGACGCTAGCGGCATACTACCAAATAGCTCACAAAACAAAAATACTTTTTCTTTAGCTGCAACTGCTAAATTAACAGAAAAATTAGAAGCTACTGGTTACGCCACTTATATAAACACAGCAACTGTAGGTAGAAACTCGACAGGATATAATGATAATATAGTTGGTTTTATGCGCCAATGGGGACAAAACAATGTAGATTTCAAAAAACAAAAAGACGCATACTTTTTAACACGTGAAAATATTACATGGAATCCTAAGTCTCCTACAAATCTAACACCTATATATTGGGATAACCCATATTGGACACGTTATGAAAACTACCAAAATGATGGTAGAAACAGATTTACAGGTTATGCTGAATTAAAATACGAAATTATAGAAAACCTTAGCATAACAGGTAAAGCCTCTGTAGATCAATATAGCGAAATACAAGAAGAACGAAGAGCTGTTGGATCTGTAGCTACTGCCTTTGGCATTAATGAAGGAAGCGATGGTAGTTATAATAGAAATGATCAAACCTCAGGATACTTAAGAAGAAACATAAACTCAAGAGAAACAAACTTAGATGCATTAATGAACTACTCTAAAGACTTCTCTGATGATTTAAGTTTTAGCGCATTTTTAGGTGGAAATATCAGGAACAGTACTTTAAACATGGTAACAGCCGCAACTAATGGAGGCCTTAAAGTACCCGGTGTATATTCGCTTCAAAATTCAACGGATGCATTACCTAACCCTAAAGAAAGAGACGAAACTATAGAAGTTCAAAGTTTTTTTGCTGGAACAACTTTTGGGTATAAAAACTACCTATTTTTAGAAGGTACAATACGTCGGGATAAAACGTCTACACTGCCTACTGAAAACAACTCATACTACTACCCTGCAGTTTCAGGATCTTATATCTTTTCTCAAAACTTAAACATTCCTTTTATCAAATTTGGTAAATTAAGAGCTAACTGGGCGCAAATTGGAAACGCTACTAGTTTTGATCAAATAAACGACACATACACCAGTTTAACATCTTTTCAAGGAAATGCTGCTGCTGCTGTTAGTAATTCAAAGAAAAATCCAGATTTAAAACCTGAGATTTCAAAATCTTACGAAGTAGGTTTAGAAATGAAGTTTTTAAAAAACGCAAACCTTGGTTTTGATATCGCTTTATATAAAACAAACACTACAGATCAAATTGTACCTGTTTCAGTAAGTGAGAGCACAGGATATGTTAGTAAAATTATAAACGCAGGAGAATTAGAAAATAAAGGTATCGAATTATCTGCCTTCTCTGAATTCGATATTACTAAAGATTTTAAATGGAAGTTGAATGTAAACTGGTCTAAAAACGAAAACACCGTAGTGTCTTTAGCGGATGGATTAGATGAATTATTATTAGGTTCTTTTAACGCACAAGTAGTTGCTAGAATAGGAGAATCTTACGGAGCTTTAAAAGGAAGTGATTATACATATAACGAAAACGGTGAAAAAATAATAGGTGCAAATGGTGTTCCTGTTGCTAGTAGCTCAGATCAGATTATCGGTAACGGTAATCCAGATTGGTTAGCTGGTGTAAGAAATACGTTTTCTTATAAAAACTTAACTTTTAGTTTCTTTATAGATATTAGACATGGTGGAGATATGTTCTCTTTAGATCAACGTTATGGGCAAGCTACGGGAGTTTTAGCTAGCTCAGATTTTATTAACGATTTAGGAAACCCTGTAAGAAACACACTTGCCAATGGTGGTGGATTTATTTATGATGGCGTTTTAGCCGATGGTACACCTAATACCACAAGATTAGACGCTAGTGGTTTCGGTAGCACGGGTTACCAAACACTTCCTTTAAGTGAATTTGTTTACGATGCTTCTTTCGTTAAATTACGAGAGGCTAGTTTATCTTATAATTTCCCTAAAGATGTTGCTTCTAAATTATCATTAGATAACCTATCTGTAACAGTTGTAGGTTCGAACTTATGGATTATCCACAAAAATATACCTGACGCAGATCCTGAAACAGGTTTTGGTGCAGGTAATATTCAAGGTCTTTCATCTGGATCACTGCCTACTACGAAGAATTATGCACTTAATGTTAAACTTCAATTTTAATACATAAGAAAAATGAAAAAAAATATAATAATAGCACTTATAGCTTTAGTCTCACTTTCTTGTACTAAAGATTTAGAAGAGCTTAACGTAAACAAAAAAGATTTTGCAGTAACGACTGATGCATCTCTTTTTACAAGCGCCCAGTACAAGTTATTTAATCAAATGACGGAAACGAGTGTTAATGAGAATATTTTCCGCCTCATTGTTCAAAACTGGACAGAAACCACCTATACAGATGAAGCAAACTATGATTTAAAAACAAGGAATATTGATGAGTATCATTGGGAAACATTATACCGAGATGTTCTAAAAAACTTTAAAGAATCTAAAAGCTTAGTTTCAGGTCTTCCAGATGTGCAAACAAATAAAACAGCAACTATAGAACTTTATGAGATTTACACTTACTACGTTCTAGTAACTTCATTTGGAGATATTCCATACACAGAAGCATTAGATATAGA